>JBFWRO010000044.1:0-11076 GCA_050248865.1 Thermomicrobiales bacterium
ATCCTGTACTCATAAACTTTGCCGGGTTCCACCCACGTCGGCGCTTCGAGGGATTCCCGGAATCGCGCGCGTACGATCCCTTCCTGCAGGTTCACGGAGACATCGTCCTCATCAACGATGCAGAGCCGGGCGGTCCAGTCGGTATCCACGGCACTGGTCGTGGCGAAAAGCACTACATACGGCTCCCCAATGATCAACATGTGCTCGGCAAGTGGCTCCGTTGTGTAGACGAGCACCTGGGTCCAGACTTCGCTCTCCTCCTGGTCAGCCGGTCCCATCGGCGCAACATCGGGAAAGCAGCAGGAATGCCCGCCGTCGATCTGGTTGGGAACGCCCGGATCGAACGTGAAGATGTCTGCAAGTTCGTCACCGGGCATCTCCTCTGACAGCCATCCGTCGCCAAAGCGAGAATTGGCCCGGCCATGCGAATGAAGATACACCGCCTGTTCGCTCGCTCCTGTTGGTGGCCAGTCATCGAGATCGACCCACTTTTCCTCACCCAGCAACCAGATGGTCACCGGGGCATCCAGCAAGCTTGACGGCTGACCCTTCAGCTGCGCATCGAACCAGGCGATCTGGAAGTCGTCCACCACTGCCGATGCCGCTTCCAGCGGATTGCCGTTGACCAGGGGCTGCCAGGGAATGTGATACCAGGGACCGATGATCAGTTTCTGGTTGCGGCGAGCTTCTTCTGTTCCAGCACTATCGCGCAGCCCCTGGTAGTTGCGCACTGTTCCGGTGACGAAGATGTCGTACCACCCAGCAATGTGCAGCGCGGGGACGGTAATCCGGCTGTAGTCTTCGTCAATGCTCCAGCGCTTCCAGTAGTCGTCGTACGTGTCATGTTCGAGCCAGTCGAAAAAGTAGCGGGTGTCCTCGCCTTGTAGCGGCGGATAAATGTTGACTGGCAACACCCAATCCCAGTCGAACGACTTGGAAAACGCCGCGCCGTAGGCGCCGGCGGCGGCGTTGTCGCCCCGTCTGGCGGCATTGGCGATCCCGAGGCTCATTGCCCAGGATGCCGCAAAGCCAAGCGCGAACGCGCCCCGGTTATAGGTCCAGCCTTCGTAATACTGGGAGGCCGTCATGCAGGGCGACAGCGCGGCCAGACCCTGGGGTCGCTCGACGGCGGAAAGCAATTGGGTGGCGCCACCATAGGAAAAGCCATACATGCCGACCTGACCCGTTGTGCCGGGCAGGGAGGAAGCCCATTCGACAGTGGCGACACCGTCGCTGGCCTCGTGCAGGAAAGGGTAAAAGTCTCCCTCCGAGGCATAGCGTCCTCGCACATCCTGGCAAACGACGACATATCCCTGCCTGGCGTACCACGCCGGGTGGGCATAGCTGATATTCAGCGCCTGTCTCTTGTCGTACGGCAGGCGGATGAGCAATACCGGATGCGGACCTTCGTCGGACGGACGGTAGATGTCGGCGTACAGCGTGACGCCATCGCCCATCGTCAGCGGAACCTCTCGCTCGACGGTGACTCCGCCCATGCCTGCCAGCGTTACAGCACCGTCACTCATTCCGTCCACGCTCCATTGGTATGTCGATGACACAATCCGCTGCGCCAGCATACGGTTGCTATCCCCTCGGGTCAACGAGCGCCGCGCCCGATCAGGAGCGGCCGTGGCACGACCGCACGGCCGGAAGTTCCCCCGCGCGACCCATCCGGCAGGCCGCTCGCGCCGCACATGGTCACGAAGTGCAAGGACTCTGTAGAATTGGCACGCTAATCCGGTGTCGCGAGGCTTCATCCGGCGTCGTGTCGACCAGGAGCGTCTTCCCCTTTCATGCAGCCCAAACCGTCTCAGGAGATTTTTTACAGAAGCCAACCGCGCCGTCGCCTTTTTGCGACGCGGAAACGGCGCGCAGCCTCCGTGTTCTCGCTGACGCTGCTGATCGTCCTTATCGCCGGCGGCGCGTATGGCTGGCAGGTGATTTCCGCAGTGATGCATCTGGAGCAGGCATCGGTGGTGCCGCTCCCTCCATCGACGATTCAGACAGTGCCGGTGGACGAGCGCGAGGGCGCTGTGCAGTCCTCCGCCGGACTCGTCGGCGATTCACAGACCGATTTTGGCGTCCCGGAAATCGCAGCGGCGGATGAGGCGTCGGACTTCGATCTGGCTGAAGTGACGGGATCTCGGCCTCCTGATGCGGAGGAATCTTCCGCGCACGAGGAGGATCTGTCTCGACTGGAGGTCGCCCGGGCGCTCGTGGAGGCAAGCATGGCATCTGGAGATCCGGGGCTTTCCACCATCTGGGAGGACCGGGACTCGCTGTTGATCATGGTGGTCGGTGTCGATCGCCGCGAAGATGGTGGAGATCAGAACGCCGACGTCATCATTCTGGCTCGCCTCGATCTGGTGAACAAGACGCTGACGGGAGTCAGCTTTCCGCGCGACCTCCTGGTGGAGATTCCTGGGGCGGGCCCAGCCAAAATCAACGGGTCATACAACGCTGGCGTTCTGGAAAATCCGGATGATCCCGCCGCCGGGGTCGCCAAAGTTCGCGACACGCTGGAAACGATGCTGGGGCTGCGCATCGATGGGTATGTCCTTATCGATTTCTCCGGGTTCGAGAGCATTGTCGATGCGCTGGGGGGCATCGATGTCGTCGTCCCTTATGAGATCACGGACACGGAGTACCCGACAGAGGACTACGGAGTGCAGACAGTTCATTTTGACGCCGGCCCGCTGCACATGGATGGCGACCAGGCGCTCAAATATGTACGAACGCGACATGCAGACAGTGACGATGCCCGTCGCCAACGGCAGATCGATGTGATCGTCGCCATTCTCAAACAGGGTCGTTCTCTCTCATCGATCGCCCGGGCCGATGATTTGATCGTTTCCGCATCCGACGCGTTGCAGACGAGCTTCGGCCTCGAAGAGCAACTGACACTGGCGCGGCTGGCGATGCATATGTCCCCCGATCAGGTATCGATCGTGACCATGGCCGAGCCGCTGCTGGAATCAGGGTGGAGCGAGGACGGCGCCTGGGTCTATACCGCGGACCCCGCTGAGGTTGTCTCCTTCGTGCGCGAATCGCTCTTTCCGGATTCCTGATTCGCTAGTCTTCGGTTGGAAACGCGATCGTGGCCTCGAGTCCTGAATACCCAATCGTGGTCCGCGGAAAAATATCGGTGGCATTCGCCAGCCACTGATATGGGTCCTCCACTGCTGGGCTGAAGTGGGTCAGCCAGAGCGCCCCGGCGGCCGATTCGCTGGCCAGGGTCGCTGCTTCGGCGAAGGTCATGTGCTTTCGTTCGATCGCTTTCCCCTGATCGTCACTGTCACCGTAGGTTCCCTCGCAAACGAGCAGATCGACGCCGCGCAAAAAGCGTGGGAGATTCGCGACCGGACGCGTGTCGGTCACATAGCCCACCGAGACCCCCGATCGCTCTTCTCCCTGAAATTCGCTTGCCCTGTACGCAGCGCCGTTGCTGGTGACGTCCTCCCCCTTCTGAAGTCTGGACCAGAGCGGCTGCGGAACGTTCATCTCGGCCGCTCGCTCGGCGAGGAACCGGCGAGATCTGGCTACATCGACGCGGTAACAAAGCACGGGGAGGGCGTGATCACCACGCACGACCGATCCAAAGATGTTTTCACCCAGCGAGAAGCGAACACCATCATCGATCTCACGAATGCGAAGTTCGAAACCCAGTACCGGCGCGATCTCGCGCAGGGCTTGCACGACCTGGGACGTGCCGGGCGGGCCAAAAAGCGTGACCGGTTCGTCTCGCCCCGAGTTGGCAATGGCGTGCAGGAGGCCGGGAATACCGGCAACATGATCGGCATGCAGGTGCGAGAGACAGATGGTGCTCAGACGCCTGAAACCCCAGCCGAACTGCTGCCAGGGAATCTGCGTTCCCTCCCCGCAGTCAAACAGGGTCAACTCACCTTCGATACGCATCAGGACCGATGAAAGCCAGCGGTTGGGCATTGGCATCATGCCACCTGTTCCCAGCAGGAGAAGATCGATCATCCGGGCAGGCACAACTCCGTTCGGCACACGTCAGACGGGTTACTATCCGGCAAGCATACGGCACGGTCGACGATCCGACTTATCTTTGCATGGAGTATCAGCACATCGATGACGGGACAATACGCACGACCACTTTCGGCCGCAGAAGTGGACGCCCAGCGAGCGGCAACACCTGGATGTGCACATGTGCGGCATTTCAATCATGCCGGATCCTCACTGATGTCCGAGGGGGTGCTTTCGACCGTCGTCGACCATTTGGAACTGGAGTCTCGTATCGGTGGATATGAGGCAGCTGACGCGATCCAGAACCGCGCCGCGGCTGTCTATGCGTCGATCGCCAGACTTCTGAATGCGAACTCAGAGGAAATTGCACTGGTCGAGAATGCGACCCGCGCCTGGGACATGGCCTCTTACAGTATTCCATTCGAGCCAGGGGATCGCATCCTCACGGCTCAAAACGAGTACGCGAGCAATGTCATCGCGTTTTTGCAGATGCGCGACCGCGGTGTCAGCATCGAAGTCATTCCGGCGAACGAAGATGGCAGCATCTCTCTTCCGGCCCTCGAGGACGCTCTCGACGAGCGCGTCCGACTGGTGGCAATCACGCATATGCCGACGAATGGCGGTCTCGTACAGCCGATCGAGGAGATCGGCAAACGGGTGAAAGGGAATGGCAGTTTCTATCTGGTCGACGCCTGTCAGTCGGCAGGGCATGCTCCGCTCGATGTCGAGGCGATAGGATGCGACTTCCTTTCCGCGACGAGCCGGAAGTACCTGCGCGGTCCCCGTGGAGCCGGCTTTCTGTATGCCAGTAACGCGGTGCTGGACCGCGTCATGCCACCATTTCTCGATCTGCAAGCCGCAACCTGGACGTCGCGAGATCAGTACGAGCTGCGGCCAGACGCTCGCCGCTTCGAAAACTGGGAGCGTAACGTCGCAGGCTTGCTGGGCATGGGCGCCGCTGTCGACCTGGCGCTGGAACTCGGAATCGACCGCATCTGGGCGACGATTACCGAGCGCGCGCGCCAACTGCGCGGTCGCCTGGAGGAAATTCGTGGCGTGACGGTTACCGACATCGGGGCGGTGAAGAGTGGCATTGTCACGTTCAACGCTGACGGCGTGCCTGCCGAAACGATCAAGGACGCCCTGCGATCCAAATCGATCAACACGACGACGAGCAGCGTTTTCAGCACACGATTTGACATGGAAGCTCGCGGCCTCGACACGGTGGTCCGGTCATCAGTGCACTACCTGACGACGGATGAGGAGATCGACGCCCTGGTCACCGAGATTGCCCGACTTGCGCACGCTTAGCGCGCCGGCCGCTGCAGCCTCAGGCGCCAGACAACAACGATTGCCTCGAAAACGATCTTCCTGGAGAGTTTTGACTTTCCGGCAACGCGATCGACGAACCGAATGGGAATCTCGAGAACATTTAGCCCTGTCCTGAGAACACGGTACGTTGTCTCGATCTGGAAGACGTAGCCGTCTGATCGAATCTCGCCAAGCGGCAGCGACTCAAGAGCCTGTCGCGTGTAGAGCTTGAATCCGCCCGTCAAATCGTCGACAGGCACGCCGAGGACCGTTTTGGCATAGTGGCCGCCCAACCAGCTGAGAGCGAGCCTGCCTCGCGGCCATCCCTCAGTCGATCCCCCATCGACATAGCGCGAGCCGAGGACGAGATCGGCTCGCTGGCTGTCGGCGAGAAAACGTGGCAGGTCGGCGGGATCGTGGGACAGATCGGCGTCCATGGTCACGAAATGTGTGAAATCGCGAGGAAGCGCCCACGCGAAACCGGCGAGGTAGGCACGCCCGATACCCTGTTTGCTGCCGCGATGAAGCACGAATACCCGGTCTGGAAACTCACGAGCAGCCCGGGAGGCAATCTCGCCGGTGCCGTCAGGCGAGGAGTCGTCAATCACCAGCACGGAGAACTCCGATCCGGCCGCGAGGATTCGTTCGATGACTTCCCGAATGTTTGCTCGTTCGTTGAACGTCGGCACCAGCACCAGCACGTTCGGTGCAGGGATCTCAAGTGCTGCGGACTGGGTCTCTGACATACCGCTGGAAATGCCTCAGGCCTCTTCTTCAGGAGGCCGTCGGGACAGGTGAAAAGCGACCTGTGCCAGCAAGGCATCGATATCAAATGGTTTGGCCAGCGCCGCGTCGGCGTGGGCCAGTGCTTCTGACTGGCTGCGTATGGTCCGGCCGGCAGACATGGCGACGATGGGAATCTCGGCGGTTTCCGGATCGGCCTTGAGCCGCCGGATGGCCGTCGAACCATCAACGGCAGGCAACATGATATCCATCAGGATCAGATCAGGACTCCAGTCCCTGGCCAGCATGAGGCCCTGCGCCCCATCGCGAGCAATCGCCACTGTGTAGCCCTCTCCCGAGAGTACGGCCTCGATCAGGTCGGCCACGCTTGGCTCGTCGTCCACCACAAGTATTCTCGGCGGCATGGTCAGACCTACTCCTCTGGACATTTCGTTCCGCTCTGATCAGGCAACCAGGCGCTCTTCGATCTGCGCACCCAGCGATCGCAGCTTTCCGGCCAGATCTTCGTAACCTCTGGCCAGGTGATGGATGTGATGAACGGTTGTTTCCCCTTCGGCCACCAAACCGGCGAGGACCATGCCGGCGCCCGCTCGAATGTCAAGCGCTCTGACATCAGTGCCCAGCAATTTCGTCGGTCCGGTGATCAGCGCTTCATTTCCAATTCTGGTTTCGTTTAATTGCTCGACCCAGACATTCGCGCCCAGCAAACGGAGCTGTTCGACATACCGCAGGCGATCTTCGAAGACGCGCTCTTTAATGCGGGAGGTCCCCTTGGCCTGTGTCATCAGCACGGCGATGGCTGCCTGCAAGTCGGTTGGAAACCCTGGATAGGGGAGCGTCTGCACTTCCACGGCACGCAACTGGCGGCCAGGACGAACCAAAAGTGAATCGCCACGCGTCCAGAGCTCGGCCCCGGCCTCTTCCAGCTTTGCCCGGACCGGCAGCATGTCCGCTTCCACCACTCGCTCGAGCGTCACTTCGCCTCCGGTGATGACTGCGGCAATGGCATAGGTCCCTGCCTCGAGACGATCGGGCAGAATCATTTCCGATACACCGGAAAGGCGATCGACTCCCTCAACAGTGATTATCGGGGAACCGAGCCCTCGGATACGGGCGCCCATTCTCACCAGCATGTTGCCGAGGGCGACGATCTCCGGCTCGCAGGAAGCATTGACGATCGTCGTCCGCCCTTCGGCGAGGGTGGCGGCCATGAGCAGATTCTCAGTACCCGTGTGACTGGGATAATCCATGAAGATGCCGGCGCCACGCAGGCGGGAGCCTTCCGCTTCCGCAATAATGTGCGATTCCGACGCTTCGACCTGCGCCCTCATCTGGCGGAAGCCTCGCACATCGACGTCGACCGGCCGCACGCCGAGCTGGCATCCACCCGGTGTCGAGGCCTGAATCCTGCCCACCCTGGCCAGGAGCGGGCCTGCGACAAGAAACGACGCTCGCATTTTTTCGACTAGGCTGGGCGGCGCGTCAGTGCTCGAGATCGTCGCCGCACGCACGTGAACGTGGCCTCGCTCTGCATCGAAATCGGCTTCGGCGCCAAGTGACCTGAGCAGTTCGATCATAGTCCGAATGTCGCTGAGATCGGGAACGTTTGTGACCTGCACCTCGTCGCGGGTCAGCAGCGTCGCCGCCAGAATCGGCAGAGCAGCGTTCTTCGAACCGCTGATCGTGACACTGCCACGAAGTGGGCGACCGCCAATGATCGAGAGGACACCCTGTGCGGACAACCCGGACGATTGAGACGTTGGTGGTGGCGCAGTGGCAAGGTCAGGTACTGTCATCTTCTTCCGTCAGGGTGCAGCTCTGGAGTTCGGTAAGGCAGAGGCGTCCCCATTTTGGGACCTCTGTAGAAAGGAATATATCCCATCCTGGAAGGGTGAACGTCTATCGGGCTCTGATATACTCCCAAAAACCAGCACTTCGAAAACCAACGATGAGGAAATATCATGTCCAGCAACGCTCCCAGGGTCGGGGAATCGCTTTTCACTCGCCGGCTCCTGCTTGGAATGTCTGCGGCGGCCGGAACGACGGTCATTCTTTCCACGCTCATCGCTCAGGCAAAAGATGATGATGACACGAGATCTGACGACAGCCAACATGACGCCTCGGACGACGAGGGGAAGGTGGCCCCCCTGGGAACGGTTCCTCCTGGTTCATTTGAGGTTCGCATCGTAGATGACGATGCCAGTGGATTCCAGCCGGGCACGATCACCATCGAACGCGGTCAAACGGTGACATTCGTCAACCGGGACGATGATCCCCATACCGCGACCGGGGCCGGGTTCGACACGGGCATCATGCAGCCGGGAGAACAGGGGACAATCACCTTCGACGTGGCTGGAACGTTTCCCTACTCCTGTCAAATTCACCCTGTGATGACAGGCGTGGTCGAGGTGACCGATCCTGTTGGTGGCGCTGCCGCTTCTCCGGTTGCGTCACCTCAAGCCGCTACACCGGCAGCGCTCGGTGCAGAACATCAAATCAAAATCGTTGATTTCGCATTCGAACCTCAGGAACTTGCGATTGCTCCTGGTGACACTGTGACCTGGACGAACGTTGGTGCGGCTCCGCATACCGCTACGGCGACGGATCAGTCGTTCGATACCGGCGTGCTCAACCCCGGTGACAGCGCTACCCAGACCTTCACCGAGTCTGGTGAGGTGTCCTACTTCTGTGCGTTCCACCCGTCGATGACAGGGACTATTACGGTCAGCTAATTGCCCGGCAACTCTGAGCGGCGCCCCGAGCGGCGTCGCTCGACCGTGCGCAGGCGGATGTTCGCCCGCCGGAGCGATGCCTGAGCGGCCGCAAGATCTTCATGGGACGACCGCCTGGAGAGCTCTTCTTCCGCGCGCTTGCGAGCCGCTTCGGCCCGACTCGAATCGATCTCGTCGATGCGTTCGGCGGCGTCAGCGAGGACGATCACCTTCGTGGGGGTCACTTCCATGAATCCACCGAAGACGACCATCGAGTGCTCCTGGCCGCCCTTTTTGACCCGTAGCTCACCGGCTGCAAGGGTGGTGATCAATGGCGCGTGACTCGGCAGGATGCCGAGCGATCCGGCGGCACCAGGCGCAATGACCATATCGACATCGTCTTCCGTAAAGACGATGCGCTCGCCGGTTACGACTTCAACGCTGAGCTTTGCCATCCTGCTGCCCCTCGTGCGGGTCTTTCGACCCGTTGGTGATCTGGTTGCGGTCGTGAGCCATTCGGGATGGCCCGCGACCGATGAATTGACGCACTAGCGGATGTTTGCCGCTTCCTCGACGACCATTTCGATGCCTCCGGCATACATGAAGGCCTGCTCGGGCAGATCGTCATGCTTGCCATCGAGGATTTCCTGAAAGCCGCGGACCGTGTCCTGGCGGCTGACATACTGACCCGCGCGCCCCGTGAACTGGGCGGCCGTAAAGAAGGGCTGCGAGAAGAAGCGCTCCATGCGTCGCGCGCGCCCGACGAGCTGCTTGTCGTCCTCACTCAACTCTTCAACACCCAGGATTGCGATGATGTCCTGGAGATCGCGGTATCGCTGCAGTACTCGCTGCACTTCGCGGGCTACGGCATAGTGCTCGTCTCCCACCACACGTGGATCGAGAATACGCGAGGTCGATGCCAGGGGATCGACGGCGGGGTAAATACCTCGCTCAGAAATCGCCCGCTCGAGAGAAATTGTCGCGTCGAGGTGAGCGAACGTGGTGGCGGGCGCCGGGTCGGTGTAGTCGTCGGCCGGGACGTAGACGGCCTGCACCGACGTGACAGAACCCCGCTTGGTCGAGGTGATCCGCTCCTGCAGCTGACCCATCTCGGTGGCGAGCGTCGGCTGGTAACCGACGGCGCTCGGCATGCGGCCGAGAAGGGCCGAGACCTCTGAACCCGCCTGCACAAACCGGAAGATGTTGTCGATGAAGAGAAGCACGTCCTTTCCTTCGTCGCGGAAGTACTCGGCCATGGTCAATCCGGTCAGGCCGACGCGGAGCCGCGCTCCTGGAGGTTCGTTCATCTGACCGAAAACCAGGGTCGTCTGGGCAGCCACGCCCGAGCCCTGCATCTCGCCCCAGAGCGCCGTTCCCTCACGGGTGCGCTCTCCCACCCCGGTGAACACGGAAACACCCGCGTGCTCCGCAGCAATGTTCCGGATCAACTCGGTGATGATGACCGTCTTGCCGACGCCGGCGCCTCCGAAAACGCCGGTCTTGCCTCCCTTGGTGAACGGCGCGATCAGGTCGATGACCTTGATGCCCGTTTCGAAGACTTCCACCTGGGTCGATTGGTCCTCGAACGACGGCGCTGGTCGATGAATGGGGTAGTGGGTCTGCGCTTCCACCGGTCCCTGCTCGTCGATCGGTTCGCCAGTCACATTCAGAATGCGACCGAGTGTCTCCGGACCGACGGGAACGGTGATGGCCGCGCCAGTGTTGCGAACGGCCATGCCTCGGCGGAGCCCTTCGGAGGAGCTCATAGCCACCGTGCGCACCCAATCGTTGCCGAGGTGCTGCTGAACCTCGAGCACCAGAATGTGCCCATCATCGAATTCGACTTCAAGGGCATTGTAAATCGCAGGAAGCGCATCAGGCGGGAACTGCACGTCGACGACGGCTCCCATCACCTGAACGATGCTTCCCGTTGCTTCCCGGGTCATTGTGGCGGACATCGCTCTCTCCTCAGTTCGCGCTCGGCGCTCTTCCCGATTGGCCCGGGTTAGCCCTGCTGCCGCATGGCATTGGCGCCGGCGGCAATTTCTGACACTTCATTGGTGATCTGGGTCTGGCGCGCCTTGTTGTACGAGAGCGTCAGATCGGAAACCAGATCGCGCGCGTTGTCCGATGCATTGCGCATGGCGACCATTCGCGCGGAGTATTCGGATGCAAAGTTTTCCAGAATCGCCTGATAGATCTCGACTTCGACGAGTCTGGGGAGCAGCTCAGTCAACACTTCCGCGCCATTGGGCTCGAAGATGTAATCGTTGTATTCGCCAGAACCTTCCTTTGGCTCGATCGGCAGCAATTGCTGAAC
>JBFWRO010000045.1:0-11051 GCA_050248865.1 Thermomicrobiales bacterium
CAGCGTCATTCTGGCGCTGGCCCGCAACGAGCAGGGACGGCTCGTCGCGGCGATCGTCGATCGCCATCTCCCGGGTGTCTCGGTGGGGGAGCTCCTCCATCCGGCTGGGGCCCGCACCTCGCCGGTCGCCGAGATCACCCTGGATCACGTCGTACTTCCCGCCGATCACATTCTCCAGCTCAACCAGGATGGATCGAATGTCCTCAAGAGGGTCCTCACCGCCGAAAAAATCCTTGGCGCTTTTCCGGCCATTGGCCTCATGGACGGGGCGCTGGCCACGTCGATCGCCTTCGTCCGCACCCGAACCTCCGGCGGACGCAGGCTGACGCAGCTCCAGTACGTGCAATACCGGCTCACGGAAATGCAGATGACGCTGGAGATGATTCGTGGATTTGCCCACTCGACGTTGCAGCGGTTTGTTGCAGGCGAGGATGTCACCCTCGAAGCCGCCGCGCTCAAGCACCAGGCTATGAAACTCGGAGTCGAAACGGGTCTGCACGCGATCAAACTCTGCGGCAGCTACGGCCTGCTGGAAGAATCGCGCCTGACCATGGCCACGCTCGACGGGCTTGCCGGCACGATCGGCGGCGGCACCGAAGAAGCCCAGCGACTCATCATCTACGCCGAAATGATCCGGCGCTCCAAAACCGACCGGCAACACATCTGACCCGGTCGGGGCGGACTCTGTGTCCGCCCGTTTTCAGGGATACGGCGCATCCATCGAAAACCATCGCCGCCGTCCGCCAGGGGTCAGCGCACGCTCGACCCGTGGAGAGTTTTCCCCCGGGTGGTCCCAGACGGAGGCGCTGTCGATCCGCTCGTTCAGCGACCCGCCACCGGCGTCGCCTCCGCCACTCCCGTCGCCAGCGCGAAATACACCCGCGCTTCGGTGACCGCGTCGACATCGTAGAGACGGATGGCCTCGACTTCCTGCGTTGGAATCGACCAGCAAATCGCTGCGGTGACACTCTCGCCCGGCGCAATTTCCGGCTCTTCCCACTCGTTGGCGACGACACCACACCGATCGTCGGGGGCAAAGGCTCGGTAGTCCCCCTCCAATCCGGTCGCCCGCAGGCGGAAGTTGCCATCGAACTCCGCCGGCTCACTGCCGATGTTCGTCACCATCACATCCGCCACGAAAAACTGCCGGCCTGCGATCGGCGGATCGTTGAAGGTGTTCTCCGCCAACACGGCTTCGGTATCGTCCGGCCGCACAGCCACCACGGTGATCTCCCAGCCACCGCCAACGTTCTGCGACTCGCCCACCGGGACGGGGTTCTGGAAACTGCCCGGCGCGGCATTCGGATCGATTTCCGCTGAGGTGATCGCCGGCGGCTGATTGCCTGCACCGATTTCCGGGTTGCCATCATCGTCGTTATCGATGAATGCGACCTGGCAGGTCTCCTCGAACGCAATCCCGTTCGCATCGATCGTGCCGCCGACTTCGTTGAACGCATCGAGGAACGAGAGCGCTCCCAGCACACCCGATTCCTGAACCGCATTCAGCAGATCGGTCCAGATCTGGAACGATTCCGTCAGCGACCCATGAACGGCCTCCGCCGCCGGAGGCGGCGTCACCCCTTCCAGCCCGGCCGTCAACGCGGTCGATGCCTGAATCCCAATTTCCAGTTCCTCTGGCGACCAGTTCTCGACATCCCCGGCTTGGATATCACCCATCGTCTCGGTAAACACGAGTTGCAGCGTGCGCACTGACCGCACGTACTCTTCGGCGCCGAGACAATCGGGGTTCTCCTGCGCAACGACCGGAGCGTGCAGCGCCACCAACGAGGAAAACGCCAGGACGAAGAAAAACACCATACGTAGAAGCCGGTTCATCAATTCGTCCCTCTCAAATATTCCTGCTGAATCCCGCCGCGTCGGAATCCTCACCAGGAAAGTATCGCCCACAACGCAACGGCCGGATATATCGAAAAGAACGTATTCACCCGTTGCCACTCCCTGCGAGAATAGGCGGGGAGGGCGTACACAGGTGGCCATAGAGACCCTGGCAGCATTGACAATCGTGTTCGGCGGGGGCATCGTCACCGGTCTCGCCGGCTTCGGATTCGCCCTGGCCATCGTCCCCCCGCTGCTGCTCATTTACAGCGCTCCCACCGTCACCGCCGTTGCTATCTCCCTGACCCTGGTTACTGGCTGGATCGTTCTGCTGGGAACCTGGTCGATGATCGAGCGCGCCACCGTCATGTCGGTCCTGCCGGGCGCCATTATCGGTCTTGGCGCCGGCGTGCTTTTTCTCGAGAACGTGCGGGAGGCCTGGATCAAGCTCATGGCCGGGGCCGTCGTGCTTCTGTTCACCATCGCCACCTTCAACGGCATGGAACTGCCGGGCGCCCGGGCGCGTGGCGCACCACCCACCGCCGGATTCTTCAGTGGGATGCTGAACATTTCCACGGGCATGGCCAGCCCGCCGGTTGCCCTCCTCTTTGCCTCCCGCAACTACCAGCCGAACGCTTTCCGCTCGAGCATCGTCGCCTATTTCTATGTGATCGACCTGCTGGCGATGATCCTGCTCATCCAGCAGGGACTCGTCGGCTGGAGCGAGTTGGGCATCGTTGCCACGCTCCTGCCCGCTGCCATCGCCGGCACCTTCGCCGGCAGGCATATGCTCACCCGGGCGACGACCGAGCAGTTCTGGCGACTCGTGATGATCATCCTGCTCGGCACAGGACTGGTCGGGATCGCCGGCGCCTTGCGGGAACTCTGGTAGAACCGATGGAACTGCACTACCTCTTCGCTTTTGTCATGGTCGCCGTCGGCGCCGCGGTTTCCGGCATGGCTGCATTCGGTTTTTCCCTTGTCATCGTTCCGCCCCTCCTGCTGGTCTTCGATCCCGCAACCGTCACCACCTTGGTCATCGTCCTCACCCTCGTGACGCGGTGGCTCGTTCTCGTCGACGCGTGGGGCGCTATCCGCTGGCGCGCCGTCGCGGTCATGGCGCCAACTGGTTTTGTGGGCTCGTTCGTCGGAGCCTGGGTGCTCTCCGAGCTGGACGACTCCTACATCAAGCTGATGGCCAGCGCGGTGGTGGTCGTTTCGGCGCTGCTGCTGTTGCGGGGGAGAAGCATTCCCGGCGCTCACGCCTCCCTGTCCGGGCCGCTCGCCGGATTCGCCAGCGGCTTTCTGAACACCGCCACCGGTATGGCCGGCCCACCCGCCGTCCTCCTTTTTTCCGCCCGCGAGTACGCCACGCAGGTCTTTCGCGGCAGCCTGACGGCCTTCTTCTACCTGATCAGCATGACCGGCTTTCTGGCTCTGGTGAACGAGCATCTGGTCGGTCGGAGAGAATTGACAATCTCCATGGCGATGCTCCCCGCGGCGCTCATCGGCACCTGGACCGGACAGCAGCTGACCCGGCGCATCTCGCAAGCGGCATTTCGTCGCGCAGTGCTCATCCTCCTGATTCTCACGGGCATCGTCGGCGCCGTCGCGGCCGTTCAGGAACTGACCGCGTAACGGCTGGCACGCATCGAACGGAGTTTCTTCTGGACCTGACGCTCATCGCCGCGCTTGCCGTCGTTTTCGCCGCCGGAATCATCTCCGGGATGGCGGCATTCGGATTCGCCCTGGTCGCGGTGCCGCCCCTGCTCCTGATCTACGATCCGCCAACCGTCACGACCCTTTGTCTGCTGCTGGTTATGGTGACCCGCCTGGTCGTGCTGAAAGACGTCTTTCAGGCCGTAGAGTGGCGCGTCGCGGCGATCATTTTGCCGCCCGCCTGGCTCGGAACCTTCATCGGCCTGGCCCTGCTTCGCACGCTCGATTCCGCCGCCATCGAGCTGATCGCAGGCAGCGCGGTGGTCATCTCATCGGTGGCGATGCTTTCCGGCTGGCGCATCCCCCGATCGGAATCGAACGTCGCCGGTCTAGCCGCCGGTCTCGGCAGCGGCATACTCTCGACCACATCCGGCATGGCTGGTCCGCCAATGGTGCTTCTCTTTACCTCCCGCCGCTATTCCGCGCATATTTTCCGGGGAACGCTGACGGTCATCTTCTACGCGCTCAGTCTGGCCAGCCTGGCACAGCTGGCACGCGACGATTTGATCGACCGCTCCGATTTTCGCACCACACTGGTCCTGTTGCCTGCGGCGGCGGTCGGCACGGTCGTCGGCCAGCGACTCCTCCGCCGCGTGTCCGCCAGCCAGTTCACCCGCCTCGTTCTGCTGCTGCTGATCGTCACCGGCTCGCTCGGCGTCGCATCAGCGCTCTTTCACCTGCTCGGGTAATCAGCGTCCTCGCCATCTCACGAGCAGGCCGCTTCTCTCGTTTCAACAGGGAGAGACGTTGGTCACAGTCGTTGCCGGAGGATATGTCGCCTCACTACGGATCACGCAGAAGCGGCGGCAAACTGATTCCGCGACAGTGGAGATTCTGCCCTGAGAGCGTGCTGCCATTGATTGCGGGACGTTCTGCGCACATCGAAGGAGAGGACCAATGGCCTACGACGAAACACTGGCAGACCGCATCCGCGCCGTCGTCATCGATCAACCCGGCATCGACGAGAAGAAGATGTTTGGCGGACTCGCGTTCCTGCTCAATGGCAACATGGCGGCAGGTGTGTCCTCCAGTAATCTGATCGTTCGCCTTCATCCCGACGACTACCAGGCCGCTCTGGCCCAACCCGGCGCTGCGGTGTTCGATATGACCGGCAAGCCAATGAAGGGCTGGGTCCTGGTCGACAGCGCCGTGCTCGATGACGACGCCGAGCTCGAGCGCTGGGTCAAACAAGGCATCCAGTTCGCCGGTTCGCTGCCACCGAAATAGGATTCATCAGCGGACAGCTTCAAGAAAGTCCCGGGCGCCGACAATCACCACGTCTTCGATGTGTGCAAGTGCAAGTAATTGCTTGTCGCCCGTTACGAGGTAGTTCGCTCCGGAGGAGAGAGCCGTTTCCAGAATACGATCATCCTCAGGATGAGAAGCCGTTCCCTGGATGCGGCCCGTGATTCCGACCATCTCTGACTCCTGGCGCAGCAATCGAATGAATGCCTCCACATCGTCAGCATTCAATCGATTGGAAAACCGCAGGCTTGTCAGATTTCGGGCAACTTCTTCGATTAGAGGTTCTGAGCAGACGAGTTCGAATTGCCTGTGCTCCCAACTTCGTATGATCTGCCCCATGAGACTATCGGGCCTGCCCGCGGCGAGAGCACCAGAGATCAGCACATTAGCGTCGAGTACCGCCCGAATCATTCGGCGATGGCGCTCCCGCTGTGCTTACGTGCGCGCGTTGCCGCGATGGCGCGGGAAACTTCTGCCTCGAGTTCTTCCGTCGGGACATCCGCCAGTGAGTCACTCAGCCGCTGCAAGACCGTGAATCGCCTTTCTCTTTCGGTTTCCATCTCCACTAGCCGGAGGTAATCATCATTGGAAATAATTGCCACAACCGGGAGTCCACTTTTTTCAACGACCAACCTGGTTCGCCCTTCGGCCACCTGGTTGACGAATTTACTGAGTTGCTGCTTCGTATCCGAGAGATTGGCCCGGGTTTCGCCCGGTTTCGTCGTGGCCATGGATGAATCTCCTGCATGCTCCTGGACTCCAGCCCCGTTGGCTCATTGTAGGCTGATAAGTCCAGAAGTGTCCAAATCGGGACCACATACTTCGGCATATAGAAGCTACGATTGAGACTTCCGCACATGCGGGTAGGAACCCGATACCTACGTGAGCGCCGTGGACGAAGTTCGATCCAAGTCAGTCAGTTGCTTGCCATGCGCAGGAAGAAATGCAACCGATCCTCAATGGACTGATCACCTGAAAACCCGTCGAAGATCTGTTCTCGGCACTTATGAGTTTCCCGTCGATTCCGCTTGCGTGACCCGATCGTACGCTTCTCGCGGCAAGAGGATTGGAATGTCTTTGTAGTTTCCCAGCACAAGCAAGTGTCGCTGGTCGCCGGTCACGATCATGTCGGCACCAGCCTCCACCGCGCACTCCAGAATCCGATTGTCGGAATCCTTGTCAGTGATCACTCTTACCAGGATAGGATCAGCGTGAAAAGATCGAACTTGGTGCTCGATGACGAGGTCAACGAGCTTGCTGGGTATACCGTCTTTGAACAGGAGTCCTGAAACCCAAACATTTGTATCGAGCACCAGTTTCCGCAATGTCAGTCCTTTTCGGAGTCGAGAAACGCGTACAGATCTTCCTCAGTCTCGATACCTTTGCGTTTGGCCGCTGCCTGCAGTCTCGTTCGGAGATTCTGCAGATCACGTTCGATACTCAGGAAGCTCATGACGGCCACCCTGAGCGTCTCTTCACGGGTCATGGACATCGAATCTGCAATCTCGTCCAGAGCTTCAACGACTTCCTTTGGTACATCGAGTTTCTCAATCGTTGCGCTCATGCCGAGGCTTCTTCTTTTCAGTAGAACGCTGGCAACTTC
Source organism: Thermomicrobiales bacterium (assembly GCA_050248865.1). Classification (GTDB taxonomy): domain Bacteria; phylum Chloroflexota; class Chloroflexia; order Thermomicrobiales; family UBA6265; genus JAHBVL01. The sequence goes on from JBFWRO010000045.1 coordinate 6,404, forward strand.
GATCAACAGAGTTTACGTGCGCAAAGCGTCTCACTGAGCCGCCGACACCCGCACATGCACATCCGGGCGTTCCCGCAAACCTGGCAGCAATTCCGTTCCCAGGCCAGGCGCGTGCGGGATATCCAGAGACCCATTGCTGAAGATCGGCAATTGGGTGACCAACTCCTGGTACCACCCGGTATAAAACGCCCGCACCGACTCCTGCACCAGCGCGTTCACCGCGTTCAGCGACACATGCATCGAGGCCATGTACACCACCGGGCCGGTGCAGTCGTGCGGCGCGACCGGCAGTTTGTGCGTCTCGGCCATGCTGGCGATTTTCTTCGCCTCGGAAATCCCGCCGCACCAGGAGAGATCGAGCATGATCACCCCCGCTGCATTTGCCTGCATCACCTCCCGGAACGACCACCGCGTCGCCAGCGTTTCGCTGATCGTCGTCGGCACGAAGGTCGAGGCGGCGTACTCGGCGAGGGCATCCAGGTTGTCGGCCTTCAGCGGATCCTCGAACCAGAACGGCTCGAACTCTTCCAGCGCCCGGGCGATCTTCTTCGCCGTGGGCAGATTCCATAACGAATGGAACTCGACCATGATGTCCATGTCATTGCCGACCGCGTTGCGGATTTTCCGGAACGGTTCGAGCGCCTTGTTCAGATCGCGGTTGGAAATGTAGAGCCCGCCACTCGCTTCCGCCGCCGGATCAAATGGCCAGATCTTCATCCCGGTGATGCCTTGCTCCATCAGACTCAGCGCCAGCTCGTCCGCCCGGTGCAGAAACCCTTCCAGATCCTCATAGGGACCATCGTTGTGGCCCAACCCCCAGTATTCGACGGCCTGGGTGGGTTGGCTGCGCACATACCGGTACCCGGCGCAGGTGTTGTAGGTCCGGATCGACTCCCGCGAACGGCCTCCCAACAGCTGGTAGACGGGCTGACCCGTGGCCTTGCCAAGGAGATCCCAGAGGGCGATATCGAGCGCCGAATTGCCCCGCATTTCGACCCCCGACGACCGGTACCCGACATACCCGTAGAGCGCCAGCGCGTGACGGTCGATCTGCAACGGATCCTTGCCGAGCAGATATGGGGCGATCGTCTCGTGCACATACGCCTCGACGGCCTGCGATCCGAAAAAGGTCTCCCCCAGCCCCGCCAGTCCCTCATCCGTATGCACCTGCACCCAGGTTACGTTCGGAAACTCCTCCAGCCAGATTGTCTCGACTTTCGTGACCTTCATGGCGCATGCCCTTCTTTGTTTATCCCCAACTTCGTTGGTGGGATTATGAAGGCACCAGGCACGAATGATTTTGGATCCAGACCCTTAGCAGCAGGTCGGGACGCCAGCAGAACCTCGGTTGAGGATTCACTACCTCGCTCGTCGGGTCGCATCCTCGATTTCGCTCACCTGATCTCGATACGAACTGTGCTGCCCGGATCGGCTCAAGCAAACAGGCAGCACCAGTCGAACGGTCGGCCAATGTTCGACACTGGGTTACCGTTGTTCGCCCGGGTTACCAGCTTCTTCGAGGAGTTGCGAAATACTGATTTCCATTTCGACGAGAGGTCCGTCGATTGTTTTCTTGATCTCTGCCCATTCGATCTTCTCGTATTGGTGGGCTATCACGTTTCGCAATCGAATTGATCCTCGCAAATGCGGGATCTTGGAGAACGTCTGTTCGTCGTAGTCAGATAGTCGCCGCGCGGCTTCGCCCACAACTTCAAGTTGACGCTCAACGGCCGCTCTCATCCAGACATCTGACTCGAGGTCACTAACTGAGACTCCTGCCGTTCTCTCGATGACGAGCCGAGCAGCTCTCTGGATGTCCCAGAGTAGTGCTGGCGATTTAGGCAGCATAGAGCAGCGTCCGCGTCTGCTCGATTTCATGGAGAACGTATGGGTTCTCGATGGTGCGATGCTGAACCAGATCTACTTCCCGGCCCAGAGTTGCGGAGAACTTTGCGCGTAGTTCTTCGATGCGGCTTCCCCAGGCCCCTTTGTCGAAATCTTCGCCATACTCGATCAGGAAATCGACATCACTGCTGGCGGGTTCGAAATCGTCCGTCACGGAAGAGCCAAACAACTCCAGGCGGGCAACGCCGAATTCCTTGCAAAGCTCGACAATTTCGTCCAGATGCTTTTCGACCAGTGGGTGGATCATTTCGGTGTCTCGCGTCATCGGCGTCGTGCTTCAATGGTACCAAGGAATGAACGCAAGCCTGAAATCTCACCAGTCCCTCAGTGGTGTTTGGAAGGTGTACATCGCAAATGTCCGGGGCTTCCTATCCATGCTCGAAATGCCGCACCCGCGTCACGGTCAACCGAACCGCGACTGTGTACAACCCGTTGTACTCCTCGAGCGTCCAGCCCAGCCGCAGAATCTCGCTCCCGTATTTCTGCATGTACGCTGGGTTCTCGATCGGAGGCGGCATCGATGGGTCGACGGCGGCGTGGCCTTCGAGGGACAACGTCTCGTCGCCCTGCGGGTCGCCGCGCAGGTTGAAGGCGACTTTGGGATGCATGGCGATGTTCGCGAGCCGGGTAGCCGTGGGACGGCTGTACATCACCAGATCGTCGCCATCGACAACGAACCAGATCGCCGAGGCCTGCGGCTGATCGTCGGCATTCACCGTCGTTAGCCAGCCGACCAGCTCGCTGTGCAGAAGGGGGAGGATTGCGGGATTCGTGGTCACCATGGTTCAGCCAAAGCGCAGATCTCGAATAGAGCCGGAGCCGCTGAAAACTGCGACGATTCTACGCCGACATCACCTTCGATCGTACTCCTGACGAGCGAAACGCGGCGGCATCGTCAACGGCCGTACCGGACATAGCGTCAGGCCGGGAGGAGCGGATCGTGACGGCGGCGACACTGTCGAGCACATCGAACATCCGCGCGCGATGTTCGAATGAGTAGCCGTCGAGCCGACCGTCAACGATCGTGGAATCTGGTCACGCAATCAACGGCATGGTCATGCACTGGAGTACGCGAAATCGCTCGATGTCGCGCTGACGTGTCGCACTTCCGCCTCGGTTTCCCCGGCGGCCGCCATTGGGCGCGGCAATGCGGTCCCGGTTTTCGCGACATGCACACAATCGTGCTTGGCATCACGTAAAGTCTCCAAATCAATTGCCATCAGCTAACGACGGGGAAAACTCCCGAGCGCGCATGAAAATGTGGGCGGCTAACGACTATTCAAGTGTCAATTGGTATGACTGGAGATTTGGCACGGTGCACGTTCAGCCTCAGCAATCCAGCTCGCTCGATTTGAAGAACAGCGCGGACTTCGCGGATTTCTTCTCCGAGACTTCGCAGCGCGTGTACGGTTATTTTTTTGCTCGAGTTGGAGGCGAACGTCAGCTGGCAGAAGATCTCACGCAGGAGACATTTCTTGCCGCGGCTCGAGAGCTCGCGCGAGGGGTGGCGGTGTTGCAACCGCAGCCCTGGCTCTTTGGCATCGCTCATCACAAGCTGCTCGATTACTTTCGGGAAAAGACCTCGCACGCGGTTGCTCCTGAGGAGATCATCATTGCAGACCAATCTCCCCTCGATTGGCCTGAATTGACGCTGAAACTGGCGACGGAGGAGAAGATCCTGAAGGCTTTGCGGGCTGTTCCCTCACCTCAGCGCGAAGCACTGATTCTTCACTTCATGGATGACATGACGGTGGCGGATGTCGCCCGCCAGCTTGGCCGGACCCGCAGCGCGGCGGAGTCTTTGATCTGGAGAGGGCGAGTGGCATTTCATCGGCACTATCTGGAGAGCGACAGTGAAGAGTCAGCCTGAGCGCGTTCTGCTCTCTGCCATCGACGGGCCTCGAGCGCTCGAGCCATCTTTCGCTGCACGCCTTCAGAGGCTCGTTCAGAGCGAGTTGCAAGCATTCGACGTTCGATCGATCGAGAGCGAAGGAGATTCGGGGCCGATGAACGCTGTTGGAACACCTGAAATGCCTGCTCGACCGCTTCCATTCACGCCGACCCGCGAACCCGGCCTGAGGCGACTGAGTCCACGAGCCCGTGTTATTGCGGCTGCCTCGATTCTGACAGCTGCCCTGGCGGGAGCGGGTCTCTCTGCCGTGTTGACTGGCGACGATCAACCAGACGTCAAATCCATTCCCGCAGTCGCACAGGGCACACTGTCTGCGTCCGATCCAGGAGCAGGAGCTTCCCCGGACGCTGAACGTGAAAATCCTGATTCGATGACCCCAACGTCCGCTGACGTTCAGTCTCTCCTGGCGACCTCGGTCGGATCAGACGATCTCGATACGAGTACTCAACAGGAATGGAACAACGTCTATTTCACGCACTTCATCATGGATCCCGGTGGTTCGTACTCTACAGCCAATTCGGATGTCACCGCGAGCGACGGGATCATGGCCTACTCGGTTGTTTCCGGTGAGCTCACCGTCAAGAGCGAAGGCGAGGTCCTTTTCATCCCGGAAGGCTCAACAGATGCGAGCAGAGAGCACATGGATGGTCCAGCCGAGTTCGTCGCGGCGCCTGGAGACTCGTTCGTGGCGAGTATGGACACCGTTCTGGAGGGGTCGAATGGCGCTGATGACCCGGCGGTGGACGTCGGCGCATTTCTCTTCAACCTGAGCGACGGGATAATGGGCAACAACCTGCCGCAGGGGTACTGCGATGCAGTCGAGCAGTACGC
>JBFWRO010000046.1:0-10971 GCA_050248865.1 Thermomicrobiales bacterium
GATCTTCGCCAAGATCACCGGTCTCGACCTGAAGCTCGAACAGTACCGTCAGGGGCAGCGGTTTATCGACACCATTGTCGACCTGCGTGGGCACGATACGGCGAAAGCGGTTTGGCGCGGACCCGATTACCTGCCCACTCTCGACGAAATCCGCACGCCAGAACTCTGGCTGACACGAATCGATGCCATGTCGGAGATTAGTGCCTGAAGTGGCGCCGTCCGGTGGCAATCATTGCCATGCCTGCGGCGTCTGCAGCGGCGATCACTTCCCCGTCGCGCATCGAACCTCCGGGCTGGATGACCGCGGTGACGCCGGCCCTGGCGGCTTGTTCGATGCCGTCGGCGAACGGGAAGAAAGCATCACTGGCCATTACTGACCCTTGAGATCGCTGCCCGGCCCTTTTGACAGCGATGGCGACACTCTCGACGCGATTCGGCTGACCGCTGCCCACGCCAACCACGGCCCGATCCCTCGCCAGCACGATGGCGTTCGACTTGACGAAGCGCACGGCTCGCCAGGCGAACCGGAGATCGTCCAGTTCACTGTTGGATGGCGCGCGCGCCGATATACGCTGCCACTGATCTTCTTCGGTTTCCGAACTATCTTCCTGTTGCAGCAACCATCCGCCGGAAATGACGCGAAGGTCGAGGGCAGGCTTGGCACTGAGCGTTTCGCTGATTTGCAACAGGCGAAGATTCTTCTTTGCGCGCAACCGGTCGAGCGCTTCGGCAGCAAACCCGGGGGCGATCACCACTTCGTAGAACGTCTCTGCAATTCGTTCAGCCGCGCTGACATCGATCTCAACACTGCTGGCAACGATTCCTCCAAATGCAGAAACGGGATCTCCGGCGAGGGCCCGGGCATAGGCCTCTGCGACTGTACTCCCCTCCGCGAGTCCACATGGGATCGTGTGCTTGATGATCGCCACGCATGGCTCCTCCACGTCGCGCACGCATTTCCATGCGGCGTCGGCATCGAGCAGGTTATTGAACGACAACTCCTTGCCGTGAAGCTTTCGCGCCCCAAGCACTCCGGAGCTGCCACCCAGACTTCGCGACCGATATGCGGCGGCTTGTTGATGCGGGTTCTCTCCATAGCGTAGGAGTTGAGTGCGTTCGCCCTTGAGCACGATCGTTTGTGGCATGCTGAGAGAATCTGGCTCAGCCTGAAGATAGCGGGATACGGTTGCGTCATAGGCGCTTGCATGGGCGAACACCTTCGCGGCAAGTGATCGACGGAAGACGATGTCCGCTGTCCCACTCTGGAGCCGCTCCAGCACTTCAGCGTAGTCCGATGGATCGACTACCGGCAGGACGTTCTCATGATTTTTGGCAGCGGCGCGCAGCATCGCCGGTCCGCCGATATCGATTTGCTCGATCGCTTCTTCGCGGGTCACATCAGGCCTGGAAATCGTCTCTTCGAAGGGATAAAGGTTGACGATCAGCAGGTCGATCGGCGTGATGTGATGCTCCAGCAACTGACGGGCATCGCTTTCCAGGCCAGGCCGCCCGAGGAGTCCCCCGTGGATCGCGGGGTGCAGCGTCTTGACGCGGCCGTCGAGAATCTCGGGAAATCCGGTCACGCCGGCAACCGAAGTCACGTGAATGCCGCTCGCCTCGAGCTGCCGAAGTGTGCCGCCCGTCGAGATGATCTCCCATCCGGCATCCGTCAGGGCCCGGGCAAAGGATTCGATGCCGGATTTGTCGTAGACGCTGATCAGCGCTCTCATGATGCTCCCGTGATTTCTCGTCAGGCGGTCAGTCATCTCTCTGCGCCTGAAAGGCATAATACCCGCGCGTTCAGCAAGGAGGCGGTGCCGGGCATATGGCCGACGAGGTATGTATTGGACCAGAGACGTTCGTGACGGAACTTTCACGCCAATCGGCGGCGAGTGCAGAGGTGGCTCCCAGTCAGCCTGTGCGATTTGAAACCACCGACCTTCCCTATCGCGACATTACTGGCGAAGACATCGATGCTGGTCTCGTCGATTTCCGAAGGATGAACCGGATGAGCGGGCCGATCAGCATCACCGGCGCTATGCCCGGTGACGCACTCGGTTTCACAATCGACCACATTGACATTGGTGACACCGTTCACGTTGTGATGAACGCCAGATGGCGAGCACGTGGGTTTTCCCTCCTCCGTTCGTCGGTCGACCACTACCGCATCGAGGACAATCGCGCAATCATCAGCGAGTCACTGCGCATTCCGATTCGCCCAATGGTCGGATGCATCGCGACCGCACCAAGCCGCGGCGTTCTCTCATCGCTTTCCCCGTGCCGCTCCACGGGTGGAAATCTCGATCTTTGGCAGATAGGGCCCGGCGCTACCGTCTGGTTGCCGGTTCAGATCGAGGGTGGTCTTCTGGCGCTCGGCGATGTTCATGGCTCCATGGGTGCCGGGGAGCCGGTCGGCTGCGGTCTCGAATGTGGCGGATCGGTGAGCGGACGGGTGAATCTGGTCAAGGGATTTGGACTGACGGGACTGAGAATCGAGACACCGGACACCATCCTCTTCGCCGGCAGTGCGCATGACAGTGTCGCTGAAGCGCAGAACAAAGCAACCCTGGCGGCCTGGAAGTGGCTGACGTTCGAATGCGGGCTCGGGGCGGCTGACGCGCTGGCGGTCAGTGCGGCGCTCCTCGATCTGGAGCATGGGGGACCGGCCGGCGCCAACGTCGTCGCCGGATTTTCGCTGCAAGCATTGAGGGAAAGCGGAATTACCCCTCGCCTGCTCAGCCGAGATGGTCCGGAGACCACCGGCCACTAGCCAGACCGTGGCACAATCGCCAGAGAAACGATGAGGCAAACCGGAGCACAATGAATTGAGTGACCGCACCCTCGCCAGTTACATCGACTCTGTCGCTTCGGCCACACCCGCACCTGGGGCAGGAAGCGTGGCAGCCATTGCCGGTGCAATGGGCTGTGCGCTCGGAGAGATGGTTTGCCGCATCACCGCCGGGGGAAGCGAGACGGGTCCAAGCCATCCGCTCGAGGCGAGCCTACGTGTGCTTGCGGCCTGTCGAGAACAATTGTTACTCCTCTCTCCGGCAGACGAAGAGGCCTATCTCGCATTCCGTACGGCGCAGGCAATGCCGAAGTCGACGGTCAGCGAAAAGGGGGAACGAACGGCAGCGATGCAGCAATCGCTGCTCGTAGCGGCAGAAGTGCCGTTGCAGATTGCCTCGGAAAGCGCACGAGCGCTGGGAGCACTCGAATCGGTGGCCAAGCTGGGTTCCAGATATACGCTTGCCGACATCGCGACGGCCGCTCATCTTCTCACGGCGGCGATCAACGGCGCCCTCGCTAATGTGGAGGTCAATGTCCGGATGATCCGGGATGCCGACCGGAAAAGTCAGCTGTCGTTGTCTATCGCCGCCTTACGCGAAAAGCGGTCGAAGCTTCTCGCCAGCGTTCTGGCAGTTATCGAAGACCGGAGCCTTGCCTGAGGCGAGAGGCACTGTGCAGCTGACTCAGACTATCCCCTGCTTGATGGCAACGGCCGCGGCCGCCGAGCGGTTATCAACCTGGAGCTTGCCCAGAACATTCGCCACATGCACACCGACTGTGCGGGGGCTGATGAAGAGCCGGTCTCCAATCTGAGCATTGGAGAGTCCTTCGGCAAGGAGCTGAAGCACTTCGATTTCTCGCGGTGTCAGGCCAAAAACATCTGACTGCGTGCTGGTAGTCTGCTGTGCGGGCGGAGGCATTGCGCTGCGCAGCTCTTCTCGGGCGAAGGCGATCGCACTTGCAGAATCGAGAGCCACTCCTTCGTGCCAGGACGTGTCGAATGCCATCGCTCCGAGCCGGGGCCGGACGTCGTCGAGAACCGCCATGTATTCCGTTTTCAAGGCAGGCTCCAGTGGAACGCCGTACGTCGCGCGAATTGCGTCCGCCGCAGCGAAGAGTTTGACTGACACGTGATCTTTGCGCTCCTGTGCGGCGACGAGCGACAGACCCTCCAGCGAGTTGGCGATGTGCCAAGCCTGCATCGATTCGATAGAGGGAGACAAGCTGGCAAGGTACAGGTCGCGAGCCGCATCATAATCGCCCAGGGAAAGTACAGTTTGCGCTTTGAAGCGTTGAGCCAGGGCCTTGCCAAACTGGTAGCCCAGCGCATCGTGCGCGGCGATCGCCCGGTCCAGCATTGCGAGGCCTTCCGTGGTGTTGCCAGTCCGTGAGGTGACCAGACCCAAATTGGCCAGGACAATGGCTTCGAGTACTGCCAGGCCTGCGTTGTGAAGCGCGTCGATGGCCTTTTCGAAATACGGAATCGCCTCAGCAGGGTACCCCTGATCTTGCCAGACAACGCCGATGCCGAACTGTCCGCGGGCGTACCAGGAGACGAGCCCAGCCAGCTTTGCCAACTCCGAGCCTCGCGTCAATTCCGCCAGCGCCCAGCCGAAATCTCCCTGCTCGAGCGCGATCAGTCCGCCGCCAATGAGCACTTTCGCCATCGCGGGATCCGGCAGACCCTCCGACTTTTCCAGCGCCTTCTCCACCCAGGCTCTGCCTTCGATCAGGATCGACTTGGAGAACCAGTAGGGCGCCATCGCTCCGGCCAACCTGAGGAGGTCTCCGTAGCGATCGTTTCGCTCGAAAAACCGAAGCGCCAGCTCGATGTTGTTCCGTTCGACGTCGATGAGATCAAGGGCCCTTTGCTCCTGAGCCCCCATCCGATCGAGCATGGCCTCTTCCTGCTCGGCGAGAAAGAGCATGTATTCGGCATGCAGTCCCTCCGCGAGATCCCGCTCTCCTTCTGCTTCCAGCGCCTCGAGGCCAAAGGCTCGAATCGTCGCCAGCATCAGGAAGCGCGGTTCCCCACGAGTGGACTCGAATCCCGTCTCAGACGGCACCAGAAGACTCTGGTTGACCAGCGCATAAATGGCATCGAGCACGTCGATTCTCAGATCACGTGAGACGAACTCAGCCGCAGACATACTCATGGCGCCACGGAAGACCGAGATGCGCCGGAAGAACGCCCGGTGCTCAGGGGAGAGGATGTCGTAGCTCCACGCCAGCGCCGCCCTGAGTGTCCGATGCCGGTCCGGAGAATCACCGGGTCCACCTGTCAGAATATTCAGAGCAGAAACGAGCATCTGATCAAGACTTTGCACTGAGAGCACACGAACCTTGGACGCCGCAAGTTCAATCGCCAGCGGGAGGCCATCCAGGCGCCGGCAAATGTTCTCGATTGCTGCCGCGATATCGGCCGTGACCTTCAGATCAGGCGACGCCTCTCGTGCTCTCGCCAGAAAAAGCTGGCCTGCCTCTGACAGCGCGTCCTCTCCCGCCCCAATGTCAGACCGGGATTGCACGACTGCCAGCGGGGGAACCGGAAAGACACGCTCGCCAGTGAGATTGAGCGGCGCACGACTTGTGGCAAGCACGACAAGGCCTGGAGAGTGAGCGAGCAGCGTGGCAATGTCGGCTGCTGCCGGCAGCATGTGCTCGAGACTGTCGATTACCAGCAAGAGATCGAGCCCAGTCAGTGTTGCCAACAACTGTTCGATCAGTGGCTTGTCACCTGATTCGCGAATGCCAACAGACTGAGCAATAGCCGACAGCATCAGGCTGGGGTCTGCCAGAACCGCGAGTGAGACAAATGTCGTGCCATCCGGAAATTGGGACTGGAGCTCTTCCGCGATCCGGAGGGCGAGTCTGGTCTTGCCGACGCCCCCCGGACCGGTCAACGTCAGGAGCCTTACCTCGGGACGCTGCAACAATGCGATGACGTCTCGAACCTGAGATTCCCGTCCGATGAGCTCCGTCAGGAGTTTCGGCAGCGGCCGAATTCGGGTCTTTCGCTGGCTCGTGAGCGCAACAGTGCTGCGACCGCGAGCCATCTGGCTCTGACTCTCCGTTTCAGCTGCGTTTGAAGACTGTTGTGAAATCGTCATGACGGGTTTGGCACTCGCATACGGGAGACGTCGGTTGGCACTATACGGTGAGGACACGCGGCCGGTACTGGAGCGCTTCGGCGACGTGCGGCGCGAGCACGCTTTCCTCCCCTTCGAGATCGGCAATCGTCCGCGCCAGCTTCAACACGCGATGATACCCCCTCGGCGACAGATGAAGCTGGGTGACTGCTGACTTCATCATTTGTTCGCCGGTCGAGTCCAGCCGCACGTGCTCGGCGATCTCTCGACTTCCCATGTCCGCATTGGTCAGCATTGCGCTCCCATGCAGACGCTCGGTCTGCCTTTCCCGGGCCCGAGAGACACGGTCCCGGATAGCCGCGGATGGCTCTCCTCCCCGTGTCGACGCCAGCTTCTCATACTCAACGCGGGGAACTTCAACATGGATGTCGATACGATCGATCAAGGGGCCGCTGATTTTCTTCTGGTAGCGCTGAATAGCCGTGCTGCCGCATCGACATTCGCGCGCGGGGTCGCCGAAGTAGCCGCATGGACAGGGATTCATCGAGGCAATAAGCATGAAGTTCGCTGGAAACGTCACCGTGCCGCTGGCTCGGGCCACGCTTACCTGCCTGTCCTCGAGTGGCTGCCTCAGCATCTCTAAGGTATTCGCGGCAAACTCCGGCAATTCATCAAGAAAGAGCACTCCTCGATGAGCGAGGCTGACTTCGCCTGGACGCGGCCAGGAGCCACCCCCGATAAGTCCGGCGTTGCTGGTCCCATGATGTGGAGAACGGAACGGACGCTCGCGTAGCAAGGGCATATCCGGTGGGAGCAAGCCCTTCACGCTGTAGATTCGCGTCACCTCCAGGGCCTCCTGGATCGTCATCTCCGGGAGGATGGTTGGCATGGCGCGGGCGAGCATGGTCTTGCCGGAACCGGGCGGACCAGACATCAGTGCATTATGTGAACCGGCGGCAGCGATCTCCAGCGCCCGTTTGACGTGTTCCTGGCCACGGATTTCCGCAAAGTCCGTCAACGCCGAGGGAGACTCGTTCTCGGCGACAGGCGCAGGGATAAACCGCTCGATGGGCACTTCACCGTTGAGATGATTGACCAGATCGGCGAGGGTGTGAATTGCGTACACCTCGACGCCGTCGATCAGGGCCGCCTCTGGAGCATCCTGGGCGGGCACAAATGCACGGTGCAATCCCTTCTGCGCGGCGAGGGCAACCATTGAGATGATTCCGGGCGTATGGCGGACGATGCCGTCCAGGGAAACCTCTCCGACGATCAGGGCATCAGTGACATCGGCAAAGACCTGCCGGGAGGCCATGAGAATGCCCAGGGCAATAGGCAGATCGTAGGTGGGACCGGCCTTTTTGAGATCGGCGGGTGCGAGGTTGACAGTCACTTTGCCTAGCGGGACCCGCCCACCGCTGTTCCTGATCGCGGAGCGAACGCGCTCCCGGCTTTCCTGGACTGCGGCATCTGGAAGTCCGACAACGATAATGCCGGGTTGCCCCTGACCCACATCGACTTCGACTTCCACGAGTACGCCGTCGAGTCCCACTACGGCGCAGCTATTTACTTTAGCCAGCAAGGATGCTCTCCGTCCCCGATGAGGTGCGCATTCGACAGGGTGCTCACGACTCCACCAAAGTCATGAATGCCTGCGCATCGACATGCAACGCGATCTGATGAATGGCGGGAAGCGCGGCCCGCTCGAATCCCAGCGATCCGGAAAGCGCACTCATTTCCACAATCGACTCCATGGAGCGAGACCCGTGGAAGTATTTCGGCACATCGAGAAATGCGCGCAGGATGCCTTCATCGATGCGAAGCTCCGTCCCATCGAAGACCTGCGGAGCTCGGGACGACAGCACCGCTCTGAGCAGCATCGCCCGGCGCAGCGTGAACGTTTGGTCGTCTGGACCGTCGGGATTGGGGCCGAGAATGTTCACATAGCCTCGCAGCCTGCTCAAAAAATCGGTCGCCTTGGTCGTGGGCAACTCGATAGCTCGAGTACGGAAGGAGTCCATCGTCGAGTGTGTGCCCCCGGCGAAAACAAAAATCGCTGGTCCGATTGGACGTATCAGACCGTGATCGATGAATGTACCGTCCTGCATCGGCGCCAGAAAGCTCACCAGCCAGCCAAGCTCGCGACCCGAGAGCATGCTGTCGAATTCGTCCCAGAAGACGAGAGGAAGGGTCTCAGCGACCGCCTGATCCCGGACCCGTTGCAGGGCGGCGGGCAGATCCTGGACGCTCTGAAACTGCGAGACGTTGAACTCGAGGATGCTGATGGGCGATGTCGAAGTGGTGCCGACGCGCGCCATTTGCTTGATGGCGAAAGATTTTCCGGAGCCAGGCGGACCGAAGACCGCCAGGTTCAATGGACGCGTTTTCCGCGCGTGGGAGAGGTATTCATTGATGATGTTGCGCAAGCTGCGCATACTCTCGATTTCGATGCGGTCGACAGAAGACCAGGCACCCATGCGCTCGATGGGTATTTCGTGCCCTGCTGCGCGTTCACCCTTGAGAGCGATCTGTTGCGCCGCATCGCGGAAGCTCCCGGCATACGCGGTTTCAAAGAGCCGCCAGCCAACGTTTGGCTGAATCTCGGCGATTTGCATTGCTGAGTCGATTGTGGAGTCGTCCGCAATGATGCTGGCGACACGTTCGATCGGAAAGGTGATTCTCCACCCACCGTCGACAACCTGACCGTCGAACCCACCATCGAACATGACACGAGCCGCCGATATCCCTTTGCGGACGGCCGCACCGATGTCCCCGGATTCACCCTGGATGGTGAGCTCATCGAGAATTGCCGCAGCTGAGCAACTTCCGGCCCCATAGCTCATGCCAGGACGCGTCAGCTCCCAGTCTCCTTCCTGGTTGAATGGATCGAACAACACCATCGATGGCCGATCCTGCTCGACGATGACTGCGCCCGATGTGGCCAATACCACAACCACCCTACGGGCACGACTCAGGGTCTCGCTGTTCCGAATTCCAGCAACGACATCCTGAGCCGTCCTTTCCCAGGACAGCGGACGGCCGATTGGCGCGCCTTCGCGGCGAAGATCCGAAAGCGCACAAACAAGCGTGAGCCGATCTGCGCTCCTTGCGATCAGTTCCTCCCACAGCTGGCCGCGACCAAGCTCGCCCGTCTGCCGGATGACGATATGGTCCGCATCCGAATCGAGCGCAGGTTGCCAGAACGAACGGTCAGAACGGAACAGCTGGTTGCCGTCTTCGATGAACAGACAGGACACTGGCTGAGTCTCAGAACGGTACTCTGCGTTCGGGCGATCCTCTCTGGCGGCATGCCAGCCGACGAAACGGTCCATCCGCCAGGCCAGGTCGGCAGATGCCTGGTGTCTGGGAAATTGCTTCCAGAAGGAGTAGGTGCGAATACAGTAAGGATAGTTCGGATTTGCCAGCGCTTCCTCGGGTAACGTCACGCCATGAGGAGAAACTGTGCCCGAGCCGCGGGCGGCAAAACTCGACTCAGCGAGCAGCTGAATAAGCTGTGCTCCCCCGGGATTGCCGGTGATGGCGGGCGATGCTGCCAGCTGCCAGGCATAGGCCGTCGAAATGTTGCGGGTGCGCGGAACTTCTGCCAGCGAGAGAAACCAATCGACGGTGGCATCCCCAACAATGAGTGCTCGCTGATTCATCGATCCCCCTGAAAGTGGCAGCTGCTCTGACATGCACTCGTTTGGCTCTCAACGATGCGGCTGCCGCGTGCGGAAGTAGAATAGCCGAGCCGCAAGGCGCTTCCCAAGATTCGGAGCGTCACACGAAGTTTCGGGGACGCACACACTGAGGTTTCGCGACATTGAAGAATATCCCTGCACCCGCCGCCGGTCACGATGGCGGGATCCGACTGGGAGTGGTCGGACACCGGCTGAACAGATTGTCAACCGAGGATTTGGACGGACTGCGCGGCCCCATTCATGGCGTATTGGCTGACCTCAACGTCCTGGGCCAAGAAGAAAGGCCGATGACCGTTGTCACGTCGCTGGCAGAGGGCGCGGATCGCCTGGTGGCGGCTGAGGCGCTCGCTCTCGACATACCGCTCGACGTTGTCCTTCCCTATCCGATCGAGCAGTTTCTGGAGGATTTTCCGGCGCTGTCTTCAAAGGCGGAGTTCCGCAAGCTCATAAAACGTGCCCGAACAGTGACGGAGCCATCAGCCGGTGGCTCGGGCGCAGAATCCGGATACCACTGGGCAAGCGAAACCATCGTAGCGCACGCCGATCTTCTGCTGGCCATCTGGGATGGAGAGCCCGGTCGGGGCCAGGGAGGCACAGCGTGGACCATCGACAGTGCCTTGACGGCGAATGTGCCGGTCATCTGGCTTTTGTCGCGTGAACCGTGGTCGATCGATATCGTCGAACCGGACGACGGACTGGATCTGCATCCTCTCGATCCCCATTTGACGCAAATCAATGCCCGACATGCGCGGACGAACGAAAAGACACCACCACTGAGCCGCAAGGCATTGAACTTGATCTGATCGAGAGCAGATATCTCATGACTGCACCAGGGACAGACCGCCAGTACGTTTTCGTCTCCTACGCCAGTGTGAACCGGGAACGGGTCATCACCGTTGTGGATACGCTGGAGGCACATGGCGTTTCGACCTGGTTCGATCGATCCGATATCCCAGGCGGAACGAGCTACGGCCCAGAGATCGTATCGGGCATCAAAAACGCCACCGCAATTGTGCTGATGTGTTCCGAAGCGGCGCTGGCTTCACGCAACGTGCGTCAGGAAATCCAGTTGTCATGGAGACACGAGCGGCCGATTCTGCCCCTTTTGCTGGAGCCAATGGTCTTTCCAGACGATGTTGCCTACTGGCTGGAAGGGGCGCAGTGGATCGAAGTGCTCGATGAACCAGCGGAACACTGGCTCGATCCTGTGCGGCGGGCATTGGCCCTGATGGGGTACTCGGGCCTGACTGCAGTCACTGAGGACGTCGGCTCAGGGCATCCGTTTATCGAGCTTCCTCCGAACAATCTACCCGAGTTTTCGTCGCCACTCATTGGCCGGGACCGCGAACTGCGACAGATCGACACCCTGCTGGAACCCGGCCGCGTCGTGA
>JBFWRO010000047.1:0-10936 GCA_050248865.1 Thermomicrobiales bacterium
TGGTGCGCTGGGTGCGGCGGTGATGCCGGCGGTGTCTTCGATTACGGCGCCAATAGCGGCAATTGGGCAAACGTGTAGTGGTTGTAACTCCCCTGAAGTCTGTTGCCCAGCGACCGCAGGTAACATAAATTTGCGTGGTCTTTGCGGATACCCCAACGGGGTAGTAACCACGGATCCCACCCAGTGTTGTTCTGGCAACGTGGGCGGTAACCCTCGTAGCTGCAATGGAAACGACGGGTAGTTCATATCCCCCGAAAGTCCCGTCTTGACTGGGGCCAAGCGAGTCAAGTCCTCATCGTGAGGTGGGTGCAGACCATCTACAATTCTAGATACTGCGCTCAACTCAATCCGCTGATAACTTGGACGAATTGTAGAATGCCAATGGACATTTGCGGCCGTTGCATCAGTTAGCGATATGTTGAAGGTGTAACCCTCATCCACTATGACGCGTTGCAGTCCGAGGGGTCACGCGACGATGCCGGCTGGGTGGCCTTGGATCGCGGGTTTCACATTGAGAAGCCGCTGCTACCGCTGCTCTTCACTTCATTATCTTGGGTCTTCGGACATCCAGTCAGGCATTACGAAGACGTCCGACGGGTCGATAACGAGACCTGGCAGGACGCCGGAGTGAATCAGATCGTCTTCGGGTGTCATGGTCTGGTACCGACCGTCGACGAGTGACTGGGCGAGGATCGTCCGGGCGTCCGGATCGACGATCCAGTATTCGGGCACCCCGTACGATGCATACAGTGCGGCCTTCCGAACGCGATCGATCCGCGCACTGCTGGGCGATACGATCTCTATGACCAGATCAGGCGCGCCCACGACCGCATCATCGTGCAAACGTGATCGATTTCGCTTCAGAACGACCACTAAATCGGGTTGGACGACGTCATGTGTGCCGAGCCGGACATCGAACGGCGCGGCAAAGACCATTCCGTCGCCTGAATCTTGGAAGTGACTCTGGAATAGATGTATCAGTTTCGTCGAGACATATTGGTGGCGTTGGGACGGCGACGGCGACACGATCAGCTCTCCTCCGATAACTTCATACCGTCGGCCGTCTTCCGGGACGCCTGCCAGATCTTCAGCAGTCATGGGGCGTTCGAGCTGGGGTGCTGTTGACATCTTTGAATCTCCACGTCACGGTTTTGTCACGGAGTATAGCGCCGTGGTAACCGGCAGATTCGATACCGGGCCGTCGATCCTGCGCACTGACAGTCGAGGGGCAGGCGGGACGCCTCGGCGTCCCGCTCTCACTCTCGCAGCGTTGGCGATGCGCGCTATCCTCCCACCGACTGCAGTACGAGCTCATAAATGAATAGACCCGTCTCGCGTTTGTCGCGGCCGAGGATGACTTGCGCGGTGCCTTCCTGATCGGGCGCGAAGAGGGTCAGGAAGCCATTGGTCGTCGTGCCAATCGGCTGGTGGATCGCTGCGAGCAGGTAACGCTGGCCGTTGATGGTCAGGTCGGGGTTGAGCGCGGTTTCGGATGCGGCGGCGACGATGTCCGCTGACGCTCCTTCTCCTTCGGCTGCGGGTCGGTATTCGCCAATCACGTTGCCGACGACGGTCTGCGAGACATCGACGCCGTAGATGACGCCCGGCGTTGTCGATTCCGGGTCCTCTTGGAAGAGCAAGACGCTGACACTGCCGTAGACCACCGGCTGCCAGGTCCCGGCCAGCCGATAGCGGTCGTCGCCGACCTGCACGTTCGAGGCATCGCCCTGGATTTCGAGCACGACCACAAAGGTCAGCGAGGCCTCGAAGCGATAGACGAGCTGGCTGGCGCCGCTGCCCGGGATGCGCAGGTAGAGCACCTGCGACTGCTCCTCGAGGTCGCTGCTCGCGACTTCGAAGGGACCGGCGCAGCCCAGACGGGTGAGCGCGCCTGCTTCACTCGCCGGTTCGGTGCCGGCGAAGTTGTAGGCGATGCCGCCCCACTGGAGACGATTTGGCAGGTTGGCCGGGATGTTCAGCGCATTGAGCGGTCCCACGCTTCCCAGGCAACCGACGGCGACGCCGGTTCCCGCGGCCGGTGGCAACGCGCTTGGCGGGAGGGTCGGGACGACGGCTGGAGGCTGGAATGCCACCGTCGGCTGGACCGTGGGCAGGGGCTGCAGAACATCGATCACCAGCACCACCTGAACGTATTGCCCGATGACGACCCCGCCCGGCGCGACGAGCCAGAGGCGGGTCAGGTCGTCCACGGACGACTGTTCGGCGTAGACGGTCAGGCTGGTGTTCTGATAGATGATGAAGTCGACCTGCACGAGCGTTTGCACGTTGATGGTGATGTCGACCTCGTTGAACACGAAAATGGTGTTCTCGATCGTGATCTCCTGCGGCAACGTCGGTGGAGAAGCCGGCTCGGCCCCGGCCTGCAACACGTATTCACCGACTGGCTCACCCGCTGAGGTCACGCAGTAGAGCACCTGCGTGGCGCCCTCGAAGTCCTGCTCGGCGTAGACGAAGAGCTGGACTCCCTGCTCGAGGATCACATCGACCTGGACGAGGTTGGTGATGTCGACCTCCGTCGTGACCTGATTGAAGATGTAGGTCGTGTTTTGCACCGAAATGTGCTGCGGCAAGCCGGCCTGCTGAGAAGGAATTGGCGTGCCGGTCGCTGTCGGCGCGTGAGTGGCGGTCTGTGTCGGCGCGATTGTCGCCGTCGGGGTCGCGGTGGGTTCATCCGCGGCGCCGGTGGTGGCGGTCGCGGACGGACCCAGGGTTACTGTCGCAGTCGGGGCTTCCAGCGTCGCCGTCGCTGTTGGTGGTTCGGGAGTGGCCGTTGCAGTGGAAGGTTCGAGCGTTGCCGTCGCGGTCGGCTCCGGCGTTTCGGTGGGAGTCGGTGTTTCTGTCGCCGTCGGTTCCTGGGTTGCCGTCTCGGTGGCCGTCGGTTCCAGCGTTGCCGTTTCCGTGGCTGTCGGCTCGAGCGTCGGTGTCGCAGTCGGTGTTTCTGCTGGAACCCCGTCACCGCCGAACTGGAAGAGGTTGTTGCCCGTATCGAGGAAAAGTTGTCCCGATGCCATGTCACCGGTGGTGCTGAGTAGAGGGAAAGGACCAGCGCACCCGACCTTGACCAGCTGCGCGGGATCGACCGAACCGGTGGCGTCCTGGGTGAAATCGAATTGCTCTCCGGCAAATACCAGCGAAGTCGCCATTCCCTCAGGCAGTCCGTCGGGTGTGAGCAACAGGTAGCGCGCCAGGCCCGACCCGTCATCGTAGAAGAGCTCAGCATAGGGCTGTGACGTGCCGGGATCGGCATAGACGGGCACCCCGCCCGCGTCGTAGACGATCTGCAGCATGTCCGGCGTCAGATCGCGTTCGAAGCCAACTGCGACATAGGTCGCATCACCGGCGGTCAGCTGCTGATATCCCGTTGCTTCGGCCACGCACGAAATTTCCGGCGCCTGAACCTGTTCTGGCAGGTACCGACCGACTTCCGGTTCCGGTCGATCGGGTACGGCGAGGAATAATGCGTCCAGCGGCGCTCCGTCCGATCGGGCAAACGCGACGATCTCGCCGCTCTGCGCAACGGGACTGAGCGTCGTCCTGTCGAGGGGCAAGAGGCGGTCGAACACATACCGCTGCCCGTCGATAAGCACTTCGCGCGGATACTCGGAAGGCTGGTTCGCTCCCGCCGCGCCAACGGTCACTTCGAGGGGCAGGAGTTCGCCCTGCGTCGGAGACTCTTCATCCGGAGGGGTGGTCGCTTCGACGGCCGGTGTCTCAGCAGGTTGTTCAGGTGTCGCGGGTTCTTCCTCCGTGGTCCCTTCGTCGGTCTGACCGGTCTGATCGAGCGCGACCGTATCGTCTGCGGCCGGACCGGTAGCGGTCAGCCGAAAATATCGTCCGCCGGCGAGGACAAAGACCTCGGTCAGCGATTCCGCCGCCTGGCCCGCGGCCCCGAAGACCGGGAAGACTCCGGCGCAACCGAACTTCGCCAACGTCGCCGGGTCGATTTCGGCAGTGGCATCGCCCTGAAACGCATAGGTCTGCCCGGCGAATGGCAGGGTGTCGGGCAAGGTAATTGGCCGCCCCTGGCCGTTGCTTCTCACAAATCGGAAGAGACCATCGGTCGTTTCCAGGAAGAGATCGCTCGCCGGTTGCGTCGCGCCTGGGTCGGCATAGACGAATTGGCCCCCCGCATCGGCGATCTGCTCGAGGTCGGTGGCGGGGATGTCGGTTTCCAGACCGGCGGAGAGATAGTTCGTATCGCCGGCGGTCAGTGGTCCAAACGCCGCTGTCTCGGCAAGGCAAAGCTGGTCGGGAGTGGCGACATTCGTGGAAAGATACCGGACGAGGTCGGCGTCAGGCTGCGCTGTTGCCTGGCCATAGACCGGGCTTCCCGGGCCATCACCTGGCCGCCGAAGGAAGAGGACGCCGTCGCGTGCGCCAGCCGCTTCGAGTCCTGCGGGGTCCAGCGGGACGGACCGGTCGACGAGATACTGGACGCCATCGATTGTGACGCTCGCTGGCAGCGCGCCACCATCCTGAAACGACATCGCGACGCTCGCGGGCTGTCCCGGCGCCGATGCCGCGATACTGGCAACAACCGAAGTGGCGGTCAGGGACACAGCCAGCGTCAGAAGCAGAGCGAATTTCAGCAAGCGATGCGATGCAGGCATGTCCCTCTCCTCGAAGTCCGCAAACTCGCGCACCTGGCGGAGCTCGCTGGGCGATGGCCATCGGGCAGGACCAACCGGGCTTCCTGATGAAGTAAAGTGGCTGCTCCCGCCGGACTCGCAGAATTGGTTACGTCAGGGTCTACGCCCTTCTGATAGTGTAGCCTTGTTGCGAAGCCCCCGGTGCGAATTCGACTGACTCCGGGCGCGCAGCTATCGACATGGATGCCTGATGCGCTTATCCCAATTTTTCGGATAACAGGCCGGCAACAGCGCCATTCGGGTTCATGGGAGGACCTGCACATGCACGCCAATACAGGGATTCATCCATGGTTCGCGCGGGCGATCGCAATCGCCCTCCTGGCGCCGATTCTGGGAGTGTCTGCTGTCCTCCTGGCGCCGCGCGCTTCCGCCCAGAACGAGCCGGGAACGCAGGTCAACGTGCAGCTGCTGCTCGACTCGTCGGGATCCATGGCAGAGGCCACCAATACCGGCGAGGCGCGTATCGACGCCGCGAAGCGGGTGCTCAACGACGTCATCGATGCGATCCCGGAGGACCGGCCAGAAGTCAATGTTGGCTTCCGCGTTTTCGGCCACGAGGGAAATAACACCGAATCTGGGCGTGCCGAAAGCTGTGACTCCTCCGAGCTGACCGTGCCGATGAGCGGCGTCGACAAGGACGCATTGCTAGCGCAGGTGGCCAACTACGCTCCCGTGGGCTGGACGCCGATCGGCTTGTCGCTCGAGCGCGCTGGTCAGGATTTTCCGGCTGCCTCAGCCAATGTGGTGAACGCCATCATTCTGGTCACCGACGGACTGGAGACGTGCGACCAGGACCCCTGCGCAATCGCTACGGCGATCAAGCAAAGCGACGCCGCGATCACGGCATATGTGGTCGGGCTCGGGCTCGATGCCGAAGAGTTGAGGATCACCAGTTGCATTGCCGAGAACACCGGCGGCCAAATTGTCGGAGCGCAAAACGCCGAAGAGCTTTCGGCGGCGCTGTTTACGTTCCTGCAGGAGCTGGAGGTGGTCGTGACCACCGGCATCCTGGAGATCGAGAATATCGGCGGAATCTACCCGCTGGCCGGTGTGGTCTGCTCCGGTTCCGGACCGACTGACAGCAATCCCCAGGCCGGGCAGACGACCTCGTTCGCATTCACCGAGGACTCCAATCAGCTGGAATTGCCAGTCGGCATCTGTCAGGTCAGCTGGACCAATCCCAGCGGTCAAACGACCACGATACAGGTGAACATCGAAGCCGATCGCGTGACCTACGTGCGAGGATCGATGATCAAGTTCCCGCAGGGCGCTGGAGAGATCTACGTCCTGAAAGCGCAGGACGGAACGGTGATCTGGCAGGACCAGCTGGAACAGGGCGACTTCGTCTGGGTGTTGCCGGGCATCTACACCTGCGACCTGCTGGAGCTCGTCGGAGACCCGGTCCTGATGTCGTTCTCGGTGCAAACGTTGCCTGGATCAGTGACACAGGTCGAGATTTTCACGGCGCCATAGCGGTCGTATTTTGCGGAAACTGGGCGACGCAACGCGCAAGGGCGTCGTAGCTTTCCAGCGCTTGATGTCCGCCAGCAGTGCATTGCGCCGCACCGGTTTTGGCTGCTCCATCAGGTCAGGGCTTTGAGCGACGCTCTCGAGGACACCGCTGTCTGCTTGCCGGCCGTAGATTTCGCTCAGGGGCCAACCTGAAGCAACATCAGGACGAGCGCGAGTCCCAGCGGAAAAACCGGACAGCGAGAACCATCCCCACGACCAGGGTCAGGACGAGCACGACAAGGTCTGTCCAGATCGCCTCGATGCCTTTGCCACGGGTCATCGGCTCCCGCAACGCATCCACCAGATAGCTCAATGGCAGGACCCGGGTAATGGGCTGCAGCCAGGACGGGGCGTTCTCCAGATCGAAAAAGACTCCGGACAGGAAGAGCATCGGGAAGGTGATCAGATTCGAGTAACTGGCGGCCGTCTCCACGTTTGGGGCGACGCTGGAGACGGCGAATCCAATGGCCAGAAACGCCAGCGATCCCAGAATGATCACGAAGAAAATCAGCAGCGGATTGCCCCGGATGTGCAGGTCGAAAAAGAGACTGGCGATGCCGATCAGGATCAACGATTGCGGCACCGCGACGATCAATTGCGACACCACGCGGGCGCCGATGAAACTCGACAGGGCAAAGGGCGTGACCTTGATGCGACGCAGAATGCCCCGCTCGCGATAGGTGACGAACGCCGTGGAGAGCCCGATGACGCCCGAGTTCATGATCGCCATGGCCAGAATGCCGGGCAGGAAAAAATCCATGAACGAAATGTCGGCGCCTGTGACAGAGAGGACCTCGACGTCCAGCGGGTTTTCCGACTGCGCCACGCTCAGCAGGACCTGCTGAACCGCGCTCACGCTCACGGCGCTGTTCGGACCCGCCGTTTCGTCGTAATAGAGCTGGATCGCGGGGATGCCGCTGGCGTCTGGATCGCCAAAAAGGAGCACGACATCGCGATCGCTGTCAGCGAGGGCCGCGAGCTCCTCATCAGCGGCATTGCCAGACTCAACGGAGAAGACGTCGTTCGCTTCGAGCGTCTGCAGCACACCATCCATGAATGCCGAAGGCGTGCCAGCCATGCCGACGGAGATGTCGATCTGGTCGTTGCTGAATACGGCGCCGAAGATGAGGATGAACAATGCGGGAAAGACGAGATTCCAGAAAAGCGCCGTTCGATTGCGAACGGTCATGCGCAGATTCGCCACGATCATTGCCATGAAAGGCCGCATCGGTGTTATCTCCGCTCAGCGTTTGCGCCGCCCGAAGCGACGACGTTCGTGGTTGCGCTCTTCGTTTTCGCCGTTCTCATCACTCGCGGGAACGTAGGTGCGACCCGTGAGCGCCAGAAAGACGTCCTCGAGGGTCGGCTGACTGGTGCGCAGGTCGTTGAGCGCGATGTCGCTGCGGTTTGCCAGGTCGAGCAATGCGACGAGCGATCGTTGCACGTCACGGGTACCGAGATCGATGGCATGCTCCGCGACTGTGACTGACACGACGCCAGGCAACGCCGCGAGGGCTTCACTCTGCGGAACGGCGCCGTCGACCATCGCGCTGATCGTGGCGTTGGCGTCGAGCTGGCGAATCAGCTCTCGCGGCGTGTTCAGAGCGATGATCGTGCCCCGGTCCATGATCGCCACGCGGTCACAGAGGATTTCGGCTTCTTCCATGTAATGGGTCGTCAGCACGACGGTTGTGCCGCGCTCTCTGATATCCCTCACGGTTTGCCAAAGCTCTCGCCGCGCTCCGGGATCGAGCCCGGTTGTGGGTTCGTCGAGAAAGGCAACGACCGGGTTGTTGACCAGGGCCAGGGCAATGGAGAGGCGCTGCTGCTGCCCTCCCGACATTTCCTTGACCTGCGCGTCACGCTTGTCCTGCAAGCCGACCTGGTGCAGCAGAGTGTCCACCCGAGCCGTCGCGTCGTTCGTGCCATACAGGTCGCCGAAAAGCCGGATCAGTTCGCCGGCGGTCAGAAAGTCGAAAAGCGCTGTCGTTTGCAGTTGCACGCCAATGATCGAGCGAATGTGATCGCCCTGGGTCGCGCCGTCGAAACCGGCGACGACGATCGAACCTGCGTCCGGTTGCCGCAACCCCTCGATCATTTCCAGAGTGGTCGTCTTGCCCGCGCCGTTTGGTCCGAGAATGCCAAAAATCTCGCCAGCCTGGACATCCAGGTCGACGCCATCCACAGCCGGGAGATTCCCATACACCTTTCGCAGACCCAAGGTCCTGATGATGACGTCGTCCGCGATTTCCGCTGCCTGCAATGTCGTTCCTTCTCAGACGATGCTGCCCGACTGTCAATCTTACACATCTGTCTGCATCGGCGATCAATACGTATACCGGCGTAGGCCGCAAATCCGCATGGACAGCTGAAATATGGCGAATATTACGGATGCCGCATGTCAACCCTTGACGGAGACTACGTTGGGGGCAATCGGTCGTAGGCCCCGCGCCGAGAGGCGCACGATGTTCTGGACACGCCGGGGGTGGGAGTCCCGGCAGCGATCGACGTTTGTTCTTGTTTGGTTTCAAGTCTGGTGAGCGACTAATCGATGCAGCGCGACCAGACGCTAATGGCAAGGAGTCAATACTCGTATGAACCGTTCGTTTTTCTCTACGTCTGGTATTTCCCGCGCAAACGCACGCCATCCGTGGCGAGCCATGATCCTCTGGGTCGTATTGCTGGTTCTTGCAGGGATGTCCGCTTCGAGCCTGAACGACGCTCTCACGACGGAGGGCGGATTTCTCAACTCACCCGAATCGAAGAAAGGCGCCGACCTGCTGGAATCCCGTTTGCGGGGCAGTGATCCTGCCAGCGAAACGGTGATCCTGCGGTCTGATGTCTATACCGTCGATGATCCTGAGTTCCGGCAAGCGGTCGATCAGATTGTCGCCGAGCTCGCCGCGCAACCGGAGATCGTCGACAGCGTTGCGACGTGGTACGACACGAACAGCGCGGCGATGGTTTCAGCTGACCGCCAGGCGACGCTGCTGGCCGTGACCATGGCCGGCGAGCTCTCCGATGCCGAGGAGAATGCAGCCGACTATCGCGCGGCGCTGGAGCACGCGGTCCAGCCGTCAGCGGGATTCGAGGTGCTGGCCATCGGTGATGCCACGCTTGCCGAAGAGTTCAATACGATCGCCGAAGAAGACCTGGCGAGAGGCGAGATGATCGGTCTCGGCGTGGCGATCGTGATTCTGATCGTGATGTTCGGGGCGCTGGTGGCCGCCGGCTTGCCGATCATCGTCGGGTTTCTCTCGATCTTCGTGGCCATCGGTCTTGCCGCGATCGTCGGCAGGATGATGGATCTCTCGTTCTTCATCGTGAACATGATTTTCATGATCGGCCTGGCGGTTGGTGTCGACTATGCGCTCTTCATCATCTCCCGCTACCGGGAAGAGCGGCAGCGAGGGCACGAGAAGCTCGAAGCCATCGAAGTCGCTGGCGCCACCGCAAGCAAAGCCGTTCTTTTCTCTGGCGGTACCGTTGTGCTCGCCCTGATGGGCATGCTCCTGGTGCCCGAAACGACCTTCCGCAGCCTTGGCATCGGCGCCATTCTCGTGGTTGTCGTCGCGGTTTTCGGCAGCCTGACGTTGTTGCCTGCGCTTCTTTCGCTGCTGGGTGACAAGATCGAGTTCCCACGACGACGCAAACTGGGTGCTTCCGCGTCGGTCGACCACCGCGTGCCCACTGGGTTCTGGGGGCGCATCACGCGCACCGTGATGGCTCACCCGCTGATGAGTCTGGTGCTGGCTTCCGTGCTGCTGATCGCCCTGGCGCTGCCCTACTTCGACATGAACAAGGGTTCGGCCGGTGTGTCCACGTTGCCTGAGGGCACGGAATCCCGAGCGGCGTTCGAAGTCCTCAGCCAGGAATTCGCGGCCGGCATGGTGTCGCCAATCGAAATCGTTGTCGATGGCCCGATCAGTGATCCGGCAATTGCTTCCAGCATCGAGGAGCTGACCAGCGCGATCGAGTCACGCGAGCAGTTTGGCGACGTCACGCTGGAAGTCAATGAGGCTGGCGATTTGGCCCTGCTGAGCTTCCCGACGACGGCTGCGCCGGACAACGAAGAGGCCTATGCCGATATCGAGCTTCTGCGCGAGGAACTCGTTCCCGCGGCCTTTGGCGGCGGCGCCGAGCGCGTCTACGTCACGGGCGCAACGGCGATCAATGTCGATTTCACGGCGATCACCGACGACTACATGTTCATCGTCTTCGCCTTTGTTCTCGGCCTGAGCTTCCTCCTGCTGATGGTCGCCTTCCGTTCGATTGTCGTGCCGGCCAAGGCGATCGTAATGAACCTGCTCAGCGTCGGCGCGGCATATGGAGCGATCGTGCTCGTCTTCCAGAAAGGGCATGGCGCCGATCTGCTCGGCTTCCAGCAAACGCCGATGATCGAGCCCTGGTTGCCGCTCTTCCTCTTCAGCGTGCTCTTCGGTTTGAGCATGGACTACCACGTCTTCCTGCTCAGCCGGATTCGGGAGCACTACGATGTGACGAAGAACAACACGGAGTCGGTTGCGTACGGGCTGCAGTCGACGGCGAGGCTGATAACCGGCGCGGCGTTGATCATGGTTGCGGTCTTTTCCGGATTCGCGTCTGGAGGCCTGGTGATGATGCAGCAGGTCGGATTCGGTCTGGCGGTGGCGGTCTTCCTGGATGCCACTGTGGTGCGGTCGGTGCTCGTGCCATCGACCATGGCGCTGCTCGGCGATCGCAACTGGTACCTGCCGAAGGTGCTGAACTGGCTG
>JBFWRO010000048.1:0-10714 GCA_050248865.1 Thermomicrobiales bacterium
AAACGTGATGTGATTCTCCGATTTCTGGACCAGGGCATCGATGCCGAGCTCCCGGAGATGGAGCGGGCGGTTGTGGATCTGGCGACGAAGCTAACCCTCGATCCGGAAGATTTTGGCCCGGAAGACCTCCAGCCCCTGCGGGACCTGGGCCTCGATGACTTGACCATTCTCGACGCGATCAATTACACGGCGTTCTTCGGGAATGCGAACAGGCTGATGCTGACACTTGGCGAACCCCGCCGACCGCAGAAAAGATCCTGAGACTGCGTCAGGGTTTCAGGCGCCCGAGATCGCCTGTTCGAGGTCTCGCCAGAGATCTTCGACATCCTCCAGACCGGCCGAAAGGCGCACAAGATTCGCCGGTGCGCTTTCTCCACTCCAGCGGGCGCGACGTTCGATGAGCGACTCCACGCCGCCAAGACTGGTCGCCGGGATCCAGAGCTCGCATCGTTCGATCGCGCGTTGCGCTCTCTCGGCTCCGCCCTCAACCAGGATCGAGAGCATGCCCCCGAATCCGCCGTTCATCTGGCGGGCGGCGATGTGGTGCCCCGGGTGGGTTGGGAGCCCGGGATAGTAGATATCCTCAATCGCAGGATGACGCTGGAGTCGCTGAGCGAGTTCCATGGCAGTCTCGGACTGATGTCGGACGCGCAGCGGCATGGTCTGCAGGCCTCGACGTGCCAGCCAGATCGAGAAACCATCGGCCTGTGTTCCTGAGTCGTTTCGGCGGCTGCGCAAGAGGGCCGCGGTATCGTCATCGGCCGTGATTACCGCGCCGAGCAAGAGATCAGAATGACCACCGACGTATTTGGTCAGACTGTGCATCGATCCTGCCGCGCCAAAATCGAGCGGCCGTTGCAGCAGCGACGTTGCGAAGGTGTTGTCGACGTACCAGGGAACGCCATGCTTTCTGGCCAGCTGGCCGATCGCATCGAGATCGGCGATGGCCATGTGCGGATTCGTCGGTGTTTCGGCCCACAGCAGTGACGCCCCATCGAGCGCCTTGTCGATGGCCTGGAGGTCGGTTTGGTCGACCAGGCGTACATCCACGCCGAGTCGCGGCAACTCCCGCTCCGTCCGGACGCGTATGCCGTAGTAGGCATCCCAGGGCATGACTACTGCCGTTCCCGTCGTCGCCTCGGCAAGAACGGCATTGGCAGCGGCAATTCCGGCATTGAAGACCACGCAGTCACTTCCGTCTTCGAGTTGGGCGAGGACGGGTTCCAGTTGATCATTCGAGGGATTGCCAGAACGCGCGTAACTGTACTCTCCAGGAGCCGGAACCCCGGGGTGGACGAAGGTGGAGGAGAGATGTATGGGTGGCGTGACTTCCATTCCGGTCGAGCGGGATTCGCTCCCGCGAACCGCGATCGTTGATTCCGACAGTCCGTTTTTGCCGGTCCGATGCATGTGTTCATCCCTTCGTCATCCGGACAATGACCGAATGGTACTTGCAGAATCATGCTGGAGTGTTCCAGCAGCAGTCTGAGTCGTTCCATATCAATAGTCTTGACAGCTTCCACCATAGTTACTATACTTCTCAAGTAGATGATATGAGGCTGCTCGGTGACGCCGGCGTGGCCAGCCGAGACAAAGGAGAGATGATGATGGTTTCTCGATATCCCGCTTCAAGCGACTATGTATCGCTGCGTGACGCGATGGACCGCCTGGTGACGGACGCGTTCGGAGGAAACTGGAGAACGCTGTGGCAGAGCGGCGACGGGCTCACTACCCGGCTTTCCTTGCCGATGGATGTCTATGCGACGGGCGATGCGATTGTGCTGATCGCCTCAGTTCCCGGGCTTCGCCCCGATGACATCGAGGTGACAATCAACAAGAACACCATCACTCTCGCCGGTGAGATTCCCAATGTGGCGGCGTCGGAGGATGCCAGGGACGCGACGTGGTATCTGCATGAGCTGCCCAGTGGTTCCTTCAGCCGATCGGTCACGCTTCCTGTCGAGGTCGATGCTGCGCAGGCCGATGCGACCTTCGAGAACGGGGTGCTGAAGCTGGTGCTGCCGAAGGCCGAGACTGCGAAGCCGCGAAAGATCGAAATCCGGCGACCGGAAGCGATCTCCTCGGAAGCAGAATCTTAGTCGCGAGCGTCAACCTGAACGTGAACGAGCCCGGGCGATCGCCCGGGCTCGTTGCTTTGCTTTGCTGACGGCGCGCTCTAGTAGATCCCGTACTCGGTTTCAGGATCGAAGAAGTGCATTTTGTCTGAAGGCGCTGTCACATCCAGCCGGAGTCCGCGCTGCAACCTGACGTCGGGGGGCATGCGAGCGGTGATCGTGCTACCGTCATCCAGGACCAGATAGACGAATGTTTCATTACCAAGGAGCTCGACAACATCGACCGTCACGGGAATTTTGGACTCCGTTGACGCGAGGCCGTTGGCGTGCTCCCAATCGATAATGTGCTCCGGCCGAAGACCCAGAATGACTTTCTTCCCAATGAATCGTTCCAGCGAACTTTGCTTGTGTGCCGGAACCTCCAGATGCACGCCGGGACTGACCGCAAACAGCTTGCCGTCTCTCGGCTCGATCGTCGATTCGATGAAATTCATCGAGGGAGACCCAATGAATCCGGCCACAAATTTGTTGGCCGGGACGTCGTAGAGTCGCTGCGGCGTGTCGAGTTGCTGCAGAACACCAAGGCTCATAACCGCGATGCGGTCGCCCATGGTCATGGCCTCGACCTGGTCGTGCGTCACGTAAATCGTCGTGGTGCTGACACGCTCGTGAAGCTTGATCAGCTCTGCGCGCGTCTGCACGCGCAATTTTGCGTCGAGGTTGGAGAGCGGTTCGTCCATCAGGAAGACATCGGCGTTGCGGACGATCGCGCGACCGAGGGCAACGCGCTGCCGCTGACCGCCGGAAAGCGCTTTGGGCTTGCGTTCGAGCAACGGCTCGATGTCGAGCGTGCGAGCCGCCTCGCGGACGCGGCGATCACGCTCTTGCTTGTTGACCTTGCGAAGTTTGAGCGGGTAGGCGAGATTGTCGTAGACAGTCATATGGGGATAGAGCGCGTAGCTCTGGAACACCATGGCCACATCGCGATCCTTGGGAGGAAGGTCGTTGACGACGCGATCGCCGATGATGATGCGACCTTCTGAAATCTCTTCCAGGCCGGCGACCATGCGCATGGCGGTCGATTTTCCGCATCCGGAAGGTCCGACGAGGACGAGGAACTCCTTGTCCTGGACTTCCATGTTCAGCTGATAAACCGCAATGACTCCACCCTGAAATCGCTTGGTCACGTTATCGAAGATTACGCGAGCCATGAAGTTCGCCTCCTCTGGTCTACAGGGTGAAACGACCGTTTCCACCCGGAAACGCCCTCTGCCGAAATCCTGTGGCAAGGTGCCACTCGGACCGCTCGTCGCGGCGTCTTACAACGTGCATGGGGAGTGTTGGCGAAATCGCAGGGGTTGTCAAGAACCTGTGGCGACTACGCGAGCGACCAGACAATTGCAGGTAGGGGCGATGCTCTCGAATGAATTGTTCAGTACACCGGGCGAATGGCAATGAGCGTCCAGCCTGACGGCTCGAAGCCGGGTCTTCCTCTTCGTTTTGGACGAGCCGATGCCGCTGGGCCTAGTCGATACAGCAGCATTTGAGCGCGCAGGGTGAGATGGGTTCGAATGTCCCGCTGTGTTTCCGGGTCGTCGAACAACGATGACAGGTCGGTTTCCGCGACTGGCCGGTAGAGAGTCGCAGCGATTGGGCGATAGGGAGCGCGGCCGAACCGACCAGCCTCGATGCCCTCGAACTCGTAGAGCCAGTCTCCCATAGCGACAAGTGCTGCGCCCCACGGCCACGCGTTTCTGTCACCAGCCTCGAAACATGATTGAAACCGAGTCGTTCCGTGAGTCACAAGATTCGCCACATCGTGGCGAAGTTCCTGGAGCTGACGAGTCGCATTCGGGGATAGTGCGCCGTTCCGGCCATCCAGCTGATCCAGTATCTGCAGGTAGCTGCGCATCGAAAGCGCCCAGAATTGCGGGCAGTTTTGCCCTGGTGTGTTTGCAGCTCGCAGTGCTTCGACCTTGCGCTGCCAGCTGCAGGGAGAACGCAACGTCGCCGCTGCTCTTCCCGCGAGCATCTCGGGAGTCGGCTCGCTGCCGGCCTCGATCAACGCCCTGGCAAACTCCCTTTCGGCGGCTACCCATTCCCCTGCGTTCATCAAACGCTGGCCACGCTGTGCATGAAAATCCGCGGATATCGAGGCCATAGATGATGTCTCCCAGGCGTGTTGCGCTGATTCGGCACAGGTACGGCAATCCAGCCACCACGTCAGGGTGGCATGGCCCTGTGGCCCCGTCTGTGCTCTGCGACACATGTCCCTCGTTCGATGAGGGCAATTTGCCGGAGCGCGCCGATGTGCATCCGTCTCAGCTCCATTCTGAATTGGTGGACATGGTGCCGACAAGGGGTAGAGACTCCGGATTTTCCGGAAAATCGGTGCGAATGCACCCGAAAGCTCCGAAATCGGATGGATTTCGGTCACGATCGTCACCGTGATGGCCCGCGTCAACGATGAGTTGCAGGTTTGTCGCGGGGACGCCCGAGGCGCGAAGCACCGGCCCGCCGCGACGTACTCACCGGTGATTATCGAGGAGTCCTTTTTCGATAGCCGCCGGAACGATCTCTTCCCATGTGTCGACTCCCAACCGCTCTGCCATTCGGTTGACGATTTCGTAGGTTGCACTCTCTGATCGTCCACGCCGAACGGCGATGATTGGCGGGTCATATCCTTTGGCGAGGTCGTGAAGAACCGACTTCTGCCGTTTGGTCAGGTGCACGCGACCGGCGCCGGATGTGGGGCTTGCGTTGTCTGAAAGCTCTCGCAGGGTCTTTTCGACCGTCGCTTCTGGAGACATGGCCCCCATTGCGAAATAGGTCTGATAGTTCTCTATGCCCATGGTCTGGGATAGTCGTTCCGACGTCTCCGCATGGGTCATCAAGTCTGCCGGAAGGAGTGAGCCGCCAACGCGCTGCATCAGCACCGATGCCGCGCCGAACATCATGGCTGCCTCAACCGGTTCTCCGCGGTGAACCCGGATGCACGCAAGCCCGGACAATGCGCCCCCTGCCGTCCATGCGTCTCCCTGCCGCCACATTCGCTCGAGAGCCTCGAGCATCATTGCCGTCGCCGCTGGCAGATGCGATTCATCAGCAGCGGCCATCTCCCGCAGCGTTTCTCCCGCAAAGTAATAGGAGACAGCAATACCCCACTCATACCTGGCCTCGATCGCAATTTCACGAGCTTCGTCGAAGAGTTGCAGGGCCTGGGAGGAATCGCCAAGCATCCGCGCGACGACGCCGTATATTGCGCGACATCCCACGAGTCCGTGGGGAACGCCCCATTTCTCAAAATTCTCTTCTGCGGCATCAACTTGCCGAATTGTCTCGAGGAGATCAGGCTGTTCCTGACGGTAGAGCACCAGCGCGCGAATCAGATGGCAGAACCCGATGATGTGAGACTTGCCCGTGCGGGTCATCGCACCTTCCGCCGCGGCAACGGCCTCGATGGCTCGTTTGTCGTCGTTCTGAATCCAGCGGAGAAATGCCAGAGCGGGGAGTTCGGTTCCCTTCAACCAATCGAACTCCTGTGGAAGTTCCATCGCGGTTTCGAGCCAGTACCGCCCTTCGGTGATCAGACCGCGGGTTTGATAGACAGCCCAGAACGGTCCGGCAATACGGACGATGAACGCTCGCCCGACCTCCCCCTGCTGCTCGAACCAGCGCAATGCGGCGCGGATGCTCGGCACCGCTGCCATCGCTCGCTCAATGCCCCACTTTGGATCAGGGCCGCCCCAGAAAAAGTCGCTCGAGGCCTCTGAAAATGCCATCATTGCCAGCGCGTGCGTCTGCCTGGCGCCCTCCAGTTCTCCACGGTTCTCGAGCTCTTTTTGCCCAAACTCCCGGATGGTCTCCAACATTCCGAAAACCAGCACCCCGTCGATATCTTCCGGAGGAAGAATCAGGTGATGGTCGAGCAAGCTGGCGATCGCACGATGACAATCGACATCGAGCGCCGGAAGAACATGAGGCAACGCAATGACATGGGATTCATGAGGAATCGGCATGCCGCCCCAGGCTTCCTGTTCCGCCGTCCTCCAGATCAGTTCATACCCGTGTGCCCAGGTACGAATCGTCCCCGGTTCAGATCCCTGAAGCATGCCTTCAACGAGATCTTTGCTGAACCCACCGGTGAACAGCGACATGCGTCGGAGCAGCGCCTGTTCGGCGGGATCAAGCAACTCGTAGCTCCAGCGGATGGCATCGTCGATCGTCCGGTGGCGCGCTTCTCGTCCAGTTCCGCGGTCTTCGAAGTCATCGTCATGGCGCGCGAGCATTTCCTCAGGAGTCAGTACATTTGCCCAACTGGCGACCAGTTCAATCGCCAGGGGCAGGCCATCGTAACGACTGCAGAGTGCGGCTATGCGCTGCAAATCGCCGTCGTGAACTCGGAATTTGGGATTCCGGGCCCGGTCGAGGAACAACCGTACGGCCTCATGCTGGATGAGGTCGATTTCGGCCAACCCACCGGAGACAGTAAATGGAGATAGCTCCACACGTTCCTCATGATCCAGTTCGAGTGCAATTCTGGATGTGGAGACAATGCGTGTTTCAGGCGCCACTCCGAGAAGCCATTCGACACATGCACGCGCTCCGTCGACGAGGTGCTCAAGATTGTCCAAAACGAGCATGTACGGGGCCTGGCTCAACGCTTCTGAGATACGGTCACGCAGTTGCTCTTCGTGGTCAACAATGCCCATGGCATCTGCAATTGCGCGCACAATCTCGGTATCTCGCTGGGCGATTGCCAGCATGGCGATAGCGACGCTGCGATCCGTCCACTCATCAGCATTGCGAACCGCTTCGAGAACGAGCCGGGTCTTTCCCACTCCGCCGGGACCGAGAACAGTGATGACGCTCTGTTCTCCCGAGCTGAGCAGGTGCTTCAAGGTTTCGATTTCGTTCTGACGACCGACAAAGGAATCAACGGGGAAAAACGGAAGCGCTCCCTGATCCAATGCTGGGCCTTCTCGTTTGGACATCGAGATCTCCGCCCGTGGCTGGCAGATTGAACATCCTGCTGCCATCACCTGACGCGAATATTGCTGACTGCACAACATTTCCATAGATTGTGCGCATTGTCGAGTTATCCGGCAAGTGGCATCACGCATGTCTGAATGACGCTATGATTGCCCCCTATCGATCAATGCGACGCAGCAAGGAGACCTGAAGTTCATGGCGGATCGGGACGGCGTGAAGCGTGTGATCACGTTCGGTGAGGCGATGATCCGGCTGACACCGCCTCGCAACGAGCGAATTGCGCGAACGACAAGCCTCGATCTCAGCCCGGGCGGCGCGGAACTCAACGCCGCCGTGACGCTCGCCGCGCTGGGAGCTGATGCGCAATGGGTGTCGGTTCTCCCGGCGAATGATCTGGCCCGTTATCTCGATCGCCAGGCGAAAGCGCACGGCGTTGACACGCGGCATGTGCAATGGGTCCCCGAAGACGAAGGCCGGATGGGTCTCTATTTTCTGGAAGAAGGGACCGATCCACGGCCTTCCGCCGTCGTTTTTGTCCGCAAGCAATCAGCTTTCGCCAATCTGACGGCTGGACACATCGACTGGAGCGCGATTGTCGCGGGAGCCAGCGCTTTTCATGTTTGCGGTATCACGCCTGCCGTGAGCACTGCGGCAAAAGCGGAAACGATGCTGGCTATCCAGGCGGCAAATGCGGCGAACGTCACGGTGTTCTTCGACTTGAACTACCGCAGCAAACTCTGGTCTGAACAGGACGCCCGGGCGGCTTTCAAAGAGATCGCCCCGCTGGTCGATATTCTGTTCGCGTCGCGATCGGATCTTGGCACATTTTTCGGAATCGAAGGGGATCGCAGGTTGGTCATGGAGGCCGCCCGCACGAAACTGGGCGTGGCGGTTTGTGTCATGACGCGGAAACGATCGCGGGCGAGCCGCTCGATTTCGCTTAGCGCGCAGGCCATGGGACCGAATGGGGAGGTTGCGGAGACCGACTGGAAATCCGTGGAGATCGTCGACCGTCTCGGTGGCGGCGATGCCTTCGCCGGGGGATTCATCACTGGCTATCTCGAGAATCCGGAGGATCTGCACCAGGCTCTCGATCTTGGAGTTGCCGCATCGGCGCTCAAGCACACCATGCCTGGCGACTTTCTCTGTGCGACTCGCGATGAAATCGTGGCGGCCGCCGGAGAGACCTCCGGGGGCGTTCTCCAACGGTAATTTCTCCACCCTGCACCATGCCACATGTCACAGTCTCGCTCCAGCCGCTATCGACCTCTTCCTGGGAAGAAGCCGCCAGACTGGAAGTGCTGCCTGAGCAGGCTGAGTTCATCGAGTCAAACCTCTGGTCGATTGCGGAGCTGCAATTCTACCCTTCCCTGAGCGGCTACACCATCCATGCGCAGGGGAAGATGGTCGGGTTCCTCGTCTGGGGACTGAGCCCTGATGACAGCAGGCCATGGCTCTATCGATTCATGATCGACCGCCGGTTTCAGGGTCAGGGCTACGGCAGGGCCGCGCTCGAGCGACTTATCGACCATGTGCAGCGGGAAGGAGCCAACGAGCTGTGGGTCGGGTATCACCGTGACAACACGACGGCCGCGCGCCTTTACCTCTCGCTTGGGTTCGACCCTCAAGGTCTCGCGCCATGGGGCGAACACATGGCCTGTCTCGACTTTCAACGCCTGAAGGCACCAGGTTGGCAACCCAGGTGACCGATGTTGCAGGGCGTCTCAGGAGTTCGATTCATCCAGGAGCTCAGCGCCCTGGTGGGTGATGGCAATCTCTTCAACGCGTCCGGAGACCCGATGGTCCCTGGCGACCTCACAGAACGCCGACTTGACGGCCTCGACGTTCGCCGGGTCGGCGACGGCCAGAATGGTCGGACCGGCGCCGCTGAGGCAGGCCCCGATCGCCCCGGCCGTGCGCGCGGCATCGGTCATTGGGGTGAGGTGAGGGAAGAGCCGGGCGCGATACGGTTCATGCAAGCGGTCATGCATGCCAGCGGCAATGGCTTCGCGATTGCCCGTAAAGAGTCCGATCGTCAACCCTGCCGCTGCCGCGACATTGTGCGCGGCGTCAGGCATGGGAATATTTGCCGGCAGGGCCGCCCGGGCGGCCCAGGTCGCGCTGGTGGCCTCGGGAATGAAGACGACGGGCCGGAGGTCACCTGAGTCTGGAGTAAGGAGCTGAACGGCCCGAGGCAGACCGGGAACGGCGAGGACGGCTCCGCCGTACACGGCAGCGCCAACGTTGTCACCGTGGCCTTCCATGCGCCACGCCTCGAGGAAAAGCTGCTCGAGCGAGAGATGAAGCCCGATCAGCTCATTGGCGGCCAGCAGCCCACAAACGAGGGCGGCGGCTGAGGAACCGAGTCCTCGAGCGACGGGAACGTTAGCCTGAAGCTCCATGCCAAATGCCGGCATTTTTTTCCCGTAGAGCGTGGCCAGCTCACGCATGGCGAAGAGGGTGTAGTTATCCTTGTCCTGGAGCTGTGCCGCATCAGCGCCGGTGATGATCGTGCCCTCTGCCTCCGTATCGACGACGATCTCATTCCAGAGATCGAGCGCGAGACCGAGGGCGTCGAAGCCCGGGCCAAGATTGGCCGATGACGCTGGAGCCCTAACCCGGAAGCGCATCGTGCAATGTCCGCTTCAGGGCGTCCATGTCCGCAGGAATCGAAACCGGGCGATTGACCATCTTCGCTCCGCCCTCCCAGCGATCGCCAAGGTGATAATCGATGACCGCGGCGGTGTCTTTGAGCAGGTGGCCGGTGAGCACTCCAACGATGTGTGACGAGGAGTCGATCAGACCGAGCTGCACATTCTTGCGAATGCCGGCGAGCGTTGCGGCAGAGGCTGGTTCGCATCCGATTCCGCAGCGATCGATCATCGCTTTGGCATCCATGATTTCGCGGTCGGTGACGCGAGCGACCATTCCGTCCGTGAACTGAATGGCTCGCCGCGCACGCTCGGCGCTTGCCGGATTGCCGATCTTGATCGCGGTCGCGGCAGTTTCAGCGGTGACGGGCTCGAACCGGTCAAATCCAGACTCGAAATAGTCGGCGAACGGTGCGGCACCCTCGGCCTGCACGGTGAACAGGCGCGGCGACCGGTCGAGCAGACCCGCCATCGTGAGATCGATGAGGGCTTTGCCGAAGGCGGCAGTGTTGCCGAGGTTGCCACCCGGCAGCGCGATGATGTCCGGGATCTCCCAGTTGAGCTGTTCGAGCGCTTCGATGACGATGGTCTTCTGTCCCTCGACACGGTAAGGATTGACTGAGTTGACAAGATAGACCGGGTAGCTCGCCGTGAGCTCGCGCAGCATGTTCAGGGCGATATCGAAGTCCCCCTCGATCTGCACGATACGCGCGCCGTGAGCGATGGTCTGGGCCAATTTCCCGGCGGCGATCTTTCCTTCAGGGATGAGAACCAGCGCCGCCATCCCGGCAGCTGCGGCGTACGATGCGAGCGACGCTGACGTGTTGCCGGTGGACGCGCAAGCGACCACTGTGGAGCCAACCGACCGCGCATGGGTGACGCCGACGGTCATGCCCCGGTCCTTGAACGAGCCGGTGGGATTCTGCCCCTCGTGTTTCAGGCCAAGACGTTCGACGCCGGCGTATGTGGCGAGGCGATCATCCCAGTAGATCGGGG
>JBFWRO010000049.1:0-10714 GCA_050248865.1 Thermomicrobiales bacterium
GGTGTGGGTGAATCAGGCGGCCTCGAGGGCGATGGCATCCGTTTTTACAGCATCTTTGGTGTGAACGGCATCAACTTCCGCCTGGTGAGCAGCGAATATGAGAAGCGAACGGAAGAAGACTTCACCGATGCGCAGGTTCAAGCAGGCGGCGCCCTCGCCGCGTGGATTCACGACCTGGATGGACAGCCCTGGGAATCGCACCCGTTCGTGCCCAAATACGGGTGCGTGACGTCATTCCTCCATTACGAGTTTGGCACCACCGATTGCGGCAAGGGGGAGCTCGACGACATTTCACGGGTGCAAGCCGTAACCCGGGGCATCATGCGACGGTTTCAGCAGGGGGGCGGCTCGAGTGCGCCGGTCGATCCCCAGGTGGAGGACCTTCCACCGGTAGAGCTACCTGGCGGGCTAAGCCTCGACGAGGCGCGAGAGCGATTTGGCACGTACCGCAAGCATCTCCCCGATGGGAGGATCATCAACGGTGAATTCGACGCCGAGGGGATCATTTCGCTCGCCTGGGCCCAGCGCGCAGCCGAAGAAGGGGTGTGGCCGCGAATCGCCGACTGGTACGTCTTCGAGGGATCGGCGGCACTCCTCAATGTGGTCACGTTTGAAAACGACTGGCTGATGATTCAGCAATCTGAGCGTTCCGGACTCATGTGGGTCAATCTGATGCCGGTCCAGCCCGGGGACGAGTCGACGCGGTCGATGGAAGGCGCTTTCACGAGTCGCGTGTCCGGCGAGGCGGAAGAGGTCTCCCGCGGGGTTTCAGGCCTGGCCATTCCGTAAGGCCAGGGCCGCGCAAAGATTTGGCGCGAGAGCCCTGCCCACAAGCAAACGCGCTCCACTCCGAAGTGCGAACGCTCGAACGTTCCGGTCGTGGAACCCGCCGGCAGCTTGACGCTGTGCCAGAATGTGATAGTCGGCCGTCGATTCACTGAGCACCGACGAGCGAGAGCTACCTGCCGCATGTCACATGCATCCGAACGCCAGAAAATCGAAGAACCAGGGTTCCGGGTTCCCGTGCTGACCTGGGTCCCGGTCGAAGAAATCGAGGAAGGCGCGATGCAGCAAATTCGAAATGCTGCTTCGCACCCGGAGGTCGTCGAGCATATCGCCGTCATGCCGGACGTTCATCAGGGATACGGTATTCCCGTCGGGAGCGTCATGCTCACCGAGCAATCCGTGATCCCCAATGCTGTGGGAGTCGATATCGGTTGCGGCGTGGCCGCGTACAACACGCATCTCCGCGCAGAGGAGTTCGAGACACGAGAATTCTGGAGACGCTGGGCAGATCAGGTAGCCCGCGATGTGCCGACCGGCTTTTCATCTCACAAGCAGCCTCGACGTCTGCGTGAACTTGATATCAGGCTCAAGGCAAAAAAACTTCAGCCCTTGATCCAGGAAAAAGCAGCGTTTCAGCTCGGCACGCTGGGCGGCGGGAACCACTTCATGGAGGCCTCGACAGACGCAAACGGCGAGATTTGGCTGCTGGTTCACTCTGGAAGTCGCCACACGGGCTTGCGCATTGCCGGTCACTATCACGAGTTGGCCAAGATGCTGAAGGCCTTTCGGGGACTCGACGCAATCGACGATCTCGCCTCGCTATCCGTCGAGGACGAATCTGGGCAAGACTATTTGCACGATATGCGATGGGCCGCCAAGTTCGCCCGAGAAAGCCGGCTCCGCATGCTGAGTGCCATGGCACGGGCATTGGGCGTTGATATCGAACCAAGCGATGTCGTCGATATCCCGCACAACCTCGCCTGGGAAGCCGCGGGAATCGTCACCCACCGAAAGGGTGCAACACCTGCGGCCAGGGGGCAGATAGGGATCATCCCGGGATCGATGGGAACGTCCAGTTACATCGTTGAAGGGCTGGGTGCAAAGGAAAGCTTCGAATCCTGCTCACATGGGGCTGGTCGGCGAATGAGCCGGAATCAGGCTCGGTCGACGATCAGCGAGGCGGAGTTCGCTCAGTCGCTTGCAGGAACATTCTCGAGGCCATCGAAAAAGTATCTGGACGAAGCGCCGGGAGCATATAAAAACGTCGATCACGTTGTCGATCGCCAGAGTGACCTCGTTCGAGTGGTCCAGAAGCTGACGCCGATCATCACGCTTAAAGGGGACGTCCGGGCCCGAGACGACTAGCCATGTCGCAATCGGGCGTCTCATGCGCCGCCCTTGCTGCAAAAGAGAAGTTCCAGGTAGTTCGCCAGGTGATCCAGCTGAGCGGCAAGCAGCTGTCGGTCATCCATCGCGCGTGCCAGAATGAAGCCTCCCTCGGCAACCACGAACACATGGTCGGCGAGTGATTGCAGCTCGACGTGTTCACCGATACCGTGAATGTCCGCCGCGCTCAGGAGCCTTGTCAGGATCCGTTCCCGCCAATGCTCGATCGACCGCTGGATCACCCGATCGATCTCTCCGCCTCGTGGTCCACGCTCGTAGATGAATGTCACAAAGAGGCAGCCCACGGGAGCGTGATCGGATGCTCTCGCGGACGTGGCGAGCGATCGCACGAAGGCGACAAGTTGCCCGCTTGGGTCATCGTGCAGCGCTTCCGCTTGCGACATGAATGTTTCGAGCACTTCCGCGTCGGCCTTTGCGTACCGTTCGACAAGGGCCAGACCAAGCGCGTCTTTCGAGGAGAAGTGATGGAAAAATGCGCCTTTCGACGCCTCCGCAACATCGAGAATGGCATCGATGGATGTCGCGGCAAACCCGCGCTCGAGCGTCAGCCGCTCTGCGGCGACAAGGATGCGTTCGCGGGCGGAAGATGGTCTGCTCATCGAGCGAGTGTAGCACAGAGACAAACCGACTGGTCTGTGCTAGGCTTAAATACCGACTAGTCGGTTTCTTGGCGTGGACTCGGCATGCAGGAGGAAGGACATGGAACGGTTTCAAGATTCTGAGCGAGTGCGAGATGGTGTCGTTCGCGTCGATGGCCTCGAACTGCACTTCAGAGAGTGGGGAGATCCCGCTGCAGAAAGGGTGGTGCTTCTGCATGGGCTCATGGGGCACTCTCGTGAATGGGATCTCGTCGCTTCCTCGCTTTCTGATCGTTTCGACGTCTTCGTTCCCGACCAGCGCGGGCACGGAAGAAGCTCATGGTCTGATCGCTATGACATTTCCCGCATGTCCTCGGATGTTGAGGCCTTCGCCGGCCTCCTCAATCTCACCAATGTCGCGTTGGTCGGTCACTCGATGGGCGGAATGATCGGCATGACCTGTGCGGCGAACCGGCCCGATCTGGTGTCACACCTGATTGCCCTCGATATCACTCCCGACAGCCTGGCATCCGAAGTGCTGCGCCGCTCACTCATCGATTGGCTGCGGTTCCTTGCCGGATCGACGTACGAAACGCCGCAGGAGGCTGTCCAGGTTTGGTTGGACGGCGATGAGCTGGCGCATGAACCGCTGATCCGGCACTACGTGGAGCATGCGCTCATCGAGGATGCACGGGGCCGCTTTGCCTGGCGGTTCGATGCCGCCGGACTGACGCAGTTAGTCGAAAGCGGAGTCTCCTCAGCGCAACTCTGGGAGGTAATCGAGAGGATCGAGGTGCCGACGCTGCTCGTTCGAGGCGAGTTCAGCACGGTCGCCACGGAAAGCATGGTCGCGACCACGGTGAATCGGCTGGCTGACGCGCGATCCGTGGAGATCCCTGGCGCCGCCCACGATCTCGGTGTGCAACAGCCCCAACGGGTGGCCGAGGTGATTGGCGCTTTTCTCGACGAGTCGAAGAACCTCGCACTGTCGGCAGGTCCGGCTAGGTCGCATGGACATCCCGTCCTGGGCTAGCGAGGACG
The DNA here is from genome assembly GCA_050248865.1 of Thermomicrobiales bacterium. Classification (GTDB taxonomy): domain Bacteria; phylum Chloroflexota; class Chloroflexia; order Thermomicrobiales; family UBA6265; genus JAHBVL01. The sequence continues at coordinate 3,813 of JBFWRO010000049.1, forward strand.
AAAACGATACTCCTCGACGATCTCGCCGTGGGAGAGGTGCTTTTCGACAATCGCTTCGATGCCCGCCGCATCGACGAGGTTGTAGAGGACGGGGCCCGGATAGACGTTGACCGACGGTCCGAAGTCGCATCGATCCCGGCAGCTGGTGCCCAGCACCTCAACGTCCGCTTGCAAGCCACGCAGCCAAACGTTCTCGTCGAAAAGCCGCAGCAGGTCGGGACTTCCTCTGCGCGTGCAATGGGGTCCGAGGCACACGTGGACCCGAAAGGGCTTGACCTCGATACCAAGCTCGGCGAGAAGGTCATCAGACACCGGCTGGCGCTGCCGCGTGTTCGTCGATCGCTGCCTTGATCAGGTCGAAGTCGCCTGCGGGGATGTTGTGCACGTTCCCCTGAAAGGCGAGCGTCCAGTTCTGGGCAGGCCACTTGCTGGCATATTCCATCTGACGGGCAAGGGCCTCCGCCGGCAAGAAGTTCCCGTCATCCAGAATCTTGTCCGCACTGATCTCAACCCGGAAAGGATAGTCTTCCGCGTCTTTCTTCGGGTCCTTGCTCTTCCAGATCGGTTCGTGACTCTCGAAGTAAGGGGAAGTAATCGTGGCAATGCCCGCGAAGGACTTGAACCCCGTCACGTAATAGATGATCTTGTCACCGGGTCTCATCTGCTCCGCCTTCTTACGGTGGCGTGACTTCATCCCCTGAACCGTGAATCCAAGCTCGCGTGTTTTGGCAAAATTGTCCGGCGAACCGACGATGATCCAGTAGTTGGTGGGTGTCTCGGTTGACATGGTGCTGCTCCAGCTCAGACATGCGGTGGTCGAAGCGACGAATCGTCATCGAGTCGAGTATCGCACGCATGAGTAGTGATCGACTTCGGGTCGTCCTGGCGTACAGTTGAGGTAGAGTCATTTCGAATGTCGTTACCTCGTTCGGGATGCACATTGCCATGGTTCATGGTCCATTTCGGGTGATCTTCATCGCGGCATCGATCATCGCGTTCGCCTTTGCCGGCTCAGGTGCTCGCAGCGCAACGGAAATCGTTGAATCGAATCCTGTCGAGGGAAGTTCCCTCGAGTCTCTCCCGCGCATGGTGGACATTTGGTCGTCTGAAGTCCTCCCTCCTGCGCTGACTCAGATCATCGTCGTCGCGCCGAACGGTGCGCGAATCGACGCTGGACTGCTCATCGTCGACGCGAATGATCCGCGTCACCTCTCCGCCGAGATTCTCTCGGGTGGTCCGGCAGGTCGGTATGCGGTGCATCTTCTTTCCGGCGAACCGAACACCGCCCGGGAACGCAGTGATCACATCCTCTTCGATGTGTCAGGCGAAACGGCCTGTGTGGAAGACGCGGAACAGTCTTCTCCGGCGTGCATCGCTGCACTTCCGGAGGCGGCGCCGGGTGAGCCCGTGCATCTGGAGAATGGGGCGAGTATCACCGTCGATATCAGTCAAACTGTGGCGGGGCCAGTCGATATCTCTGTCACCCTCGTTGGCCAGACAGGTCAGCCGCCAGATCAGGGAAGAGTCTGGATTCGTGCAATGCACCTCGAGATGGATCACGGCGAGTTTCCCCATGAGGCGGTGAGGACCGAGACAGGGGCATGGACGGCGAGTTACGTCGGAATGGGCATGGCGGGCGACTGGAGGATAGCCGTCGACGTCATCCTCGACCCGGGTGCAGCCCCGCTGACCGTCGTCGTCCCAGTTGAAATGGAGAGTCCGGGTTAGGCGGCAACGCGTCGCCGTTCGATCCAGTCCATTGTTCCAGAGCCTTCCAGAGCTCGGCCCGCGGTCGGTCGGCGCTGTTTCAGCGCGCTAGCTTGAGAAAGAAACGATCGTTTCAGCGAAGATTTGGACCCATCCGGCTCCCGCGAAAGCGTTCTTGACGGTACCAGTGCCGGTTTCTATACTTCCACCTTGGCGTTGGGCAGCTACCTGCCAGCATTGCCGACGTAGCTCAATTGGCAGAGCAGCTGTTTTGTAAACAGCAGGTTGCGGGTTCGAGTCCCATCGTCGGCTCCGTGGCATGCCTCAGCGCCGTCAGGAAAACATGTTTCTTGGGCAGTTGCCAGAGTGGACAATTGGGCCTGGCTGTAAACCAGGTGCTTCGGCTTCGGTGGTTCGAATCCGCCACTGCCCACCGGTCGAGTCGTCAGCAAGACGGCTTGGCCAATCGCCCACATAGCTCAGTTGGTAGAGCACATTCTTGGTAAGAATGAGGTCATCGGTTCAAGTCCGATTGTGGGCTCCGCAGTATCAGCGTGACGCGGTCATGACTGGCACATTGCGCTCATCACAGAGAGCATATTCGCCACAACTTCAGGAACAACCTCGACCATCTTCGCCACCAAGGACGTTGGGGCAGCTTTGCCGACTCCAGACCAGGCGGCCGTGCCCTCGAGGCTGGTGACGGTTCGGTAAAAGCACGATGTGGTGATCGCTGCGTCGCACCAGAGGCAGCCAGGCTCCGCCACCGTTGTGTGATCCTCCTCCCGGGTCGCGAATAGGTGAGCCGGTACAGGGAGATGCCACGTTCAGCCGCCCCCTGGGTGAATTTTCTCGCTATCTCCCCTGGACCTCCGGGCCGTTTTCAGTGCCAGCTCAGCCGAGTGAATGGACCACATGTTGCTGCGCCGGTGACAATCGCAATGGGAGCATGACAAATGTGACTCGGCGGGGTTCGCGTCGATCATGCGGGCCATCTTCGATCGTGACAGGTTGCATTGGTTTTCCAGATCGATCATGTCGCGCTTCGGGTGACTGGTACGTGAAATTGATGTCCCCAGTCCATGTCCGTGGACAATCCCACCGGTTACTGCCAATGTGCTGAACGTTTCCCTCACTTTTCACTGCTAAGATAGAAGCGTCGACCGGAAGTGAGATCACGAGCGCGGATTTCCGGAGTCAATCTCATGGCGCTTGGTCAGATGCTCCGCTCTCACCGGATCGTGGCAGGGCTTTCACAGGAAAGCCTCGCCCAGCGATCTGGCGTGAGCGTGCGCACGATCAGTGATCTCGAGCGGGGTCACCGGTCGGCTGCCCATCTGGAAACGGCGCGACACCTCGCCGACGCGCTGGGCCTCACAACGGACGACCGGCGCCAATTCCTTGAGGCGTCGTCAACTGGCAGTGATCGTGCCGATCCCGGAAATGATGATCTCGTCGACCCCCCAGAATCGCCGCGCCGGTTGAACGTCCCAACGCCGTTGAATGAGTTGATCGGTCGCGAGAACCTTGTCGATGACCTCATCGCGTTGCTCAACGCAGGGGCCACGCGTTTGATCACCTTGATGGGTCCGGGCGGCGTTGGAAAGACACGTCTGGCGATTGAGGTAGCCTCCCGAGTTGGCGAACAGTTTGCCGGCGGCGCGTGGTTTGTTTCCCTTGCGCAAGTCAGCGATGCGTGTCTGGTGCACGATGCCATTGCTCAGACGATGGGAGTTCGCGCTTCGGGAGAGCTGCTCGTGCTCGACCGTATCGCTGCACAACTGTCCTCTAGGCGCGCCCTGATGGTGCTCGATAATTTCGAGCACGTGGTCGATGCCGCTCCAGTCGTGAGCACGCTCCTTGCGAACTGCCCCGGACTGACGGTAATGGCGACCAGTCGTGCCGCGCTCAACCTGACCGGAGAGCAGCGGTTTCCAATCCCACCGCTGGAGCTGCTGAATCCTTCTCGTGTCCGATCCGCCTCGGACATTGCCACAGTCGAGGCCGTTCGGCTGTTCTCCATACGCGCGCGGGCAGCGCTGCCCGAGTTCGTTCTTGCCGATCCTGACGCGTCTGCGGTGGCAGAAATCTGCAACCGTTTGGACGGCCTGCCGCTGGCAATCGAACTCGCCGCCGCGCGCAGTGCCGTGCTGGGACCTCAGGCTCTCCTGGCGAAGCTGTCCCCAACACTCGACGTGCTGACGGGTGGACCGCGTGACCATCCCGATCGATTGAAGACAATGAGGGCCGCGATTTCCTGGAGCTACGACCTGCTCTCACCGAGCGATCAGCTGTTTTTTCGACGTCTATCGGTCTTCGTCGGAGGATTTACTCTCGAGGCTGCCGAAGCGATGGTGGGTTCCCAAACACGGGTCCTTGACGGGATCTCAACTCTGCTCGCGAGCAGTCTTGTCGACCGACGCATTCAGCCGGACGGTCAACCACGCTACTCCATGCTCGAAACGATCCGCGAGGTCGGGCTGGAGCAGTTGAACGATGCTGGCGAAACCGGTGAAACGCGAAGGCGCCACGCAAATTACTTCGCTGCGCTGGGAGTCGGTGGGTACCCGAATGAAGTCGGACCTTTCACTGGAATCGCTGATCGATTTAGCCAACTGGAGGACGAGCAGGCAAATGTGCGGGCCGCCTTCACCGCCATGGTCGAAGAAGGCGACGCGAACGGCGTCCTGCGGCTAGCCTCCGCTCTGTCAGTGTTCTGGATGCATCGTGGTCACTTGATGGAGGCAAAGCGCTGGCTGGAATGGGGTCTCGCCCACACTGCCGATGCGCCAACAATCGAACGTGGTCACGGATTGCGCAGTCTCAGCATGGTTCGTGCCACGCTGGGCGCACACGCGGAGGCCCTGGAGATCGCGCACTCGGCTCTTGCCATCTCCGAGCAGGTCGATTCACCGAAGCTGTCGGCGCTCGTGTCTCACGCGCTCGGTGTGATCAACGCGTACGTTGGAAGGTTTGAAGGGGCGAGATCCCACCTGGAACTGGCCATCGAGCGCTGGAGCGCACTCGGCGCTCTGGCGGAAGAAGCGATGTGTAAGCAAATTTTGAGTGGGGTCGTTCGCAACCTTGGGGATGTCGACAGGGCCACGGCGCTTGCGGATCTTGCGTTGGAGCAGTTTCAGGCCATTGGTCACACGACCGGGGCCGCCTGGTGCAACTGCCAGCTGGCCCGTATCGCACGAGACGGCGGCAACGACTGGCGGGCTAGGGCTCGCTACCAGGAAGCGCTTCGGCTCTGGACAAGTATCGAGGACCGATTCGCCATCACAGCGGCGCTCGCGGGGCTGGCCGAGCTCGCGGCAGCACATGGACAGGAAGCGGCTGCCGCGAGAATACTGGGCGGGATCGATGCGGTCGCCGAAGAGGCTGGAACGTCGTTCCTCTCCTGTCACGACATCTGCAGACGGGCCAGATCCAGGGCCGTCGCCATGCTCGGCGAGGCACAATTTGCGGCGCGATACGCCGAGGGTCGCCAAATGCCCCTTGATGGCATTATTGGCGAGGCAGCCGCCGTGAACATTTCGGACATGACGGTGAGGACGCCGTTGTCGCGGCGGGAACGCGACGTGCTCCATTTGATGGCCTCAGGAAGGACAAACCAGGAGATCGCCGCTGATCTTTTCGTTGGCCGCAGCACGGTCAACACCCATGTCTCAAACATCCTTTCCAAGCTCAATGCGTCCAACCGCCGGGCCGCCGTAAGCACCGCCCGCGAAATCGGATTGCTCCCCAGAAACTCCGGATAACGAATCGAATCGCCGCCAAAACTCATTACATGATGCGGATGTGCCCTGGACATGAGGATAGTTGGATTGGTCGTGGGTTCGAGGATGCGAACCCATTTCGGTCTACTGTCCGTGTCACGTGAAAGGCGCTAGTGATGAAAGCGGCACCACCCGACAATTCGATATCGCGGCGAACAGTGCTGGCGGGAGCGGCGGCAGGAGGCGCTGCTCTTGCGCTCGCCGAACGGTCAGAGCGAGTCAATGCTCGGCAGGAGTCGCTTGCCGATCATCCGCTGGCCGGTACCTGGATGGTGTTTTCAAATCCCATTCTGGCGGGCGCGGCCCAGGTGCAGAATGTCGCTGTCTTTTCGGCAGACGGCGCCTGTTTGCTGATCATCCCACCGACGGACGTCAGCCCGGACGGAGTGGTCCTTCAGACGCCAAGCGTTGGCATGTGGGAGGCCTACGATGATCGGCGGGGCCATTTCACCGCCACGCAAATCCTTAGTGATCTCGATGGCAAAGCGCTTGGGTCGTTGACCGTCGACGGTTTTCCGCTGGTCGATGCGGACGGAGCATCATTCGAGGACGACAACGAGATGGTGATCGTCACGATCCGCGATCCCCATGGCGCGGTCGTCGATTCCTTCCCGGGCGCGGGAGCACGACCAGTGCGAGGGGTTCGCCTGGTTGTTGGCAACGCGATGTTTCCCGAGACCTCTCCTGGCGAGGATGGCACGCCCGAAAGCTGAATGATGCCAATCAAGGATCGCCTGGCTTAGCGACTGAAGCAGTTCGCGGTCACACGGGCAGGCAGGAGCCGCCTGTCCGTGTACCCGAGCTCATTTTCAGGACCGATCTTTCGCCGGATTCGACACTGAGAAAAGTGCACTCCGATGAAACCTCCTATTCCAGGGTGTTCCTATTCTTGATGCCAGTGTCGGTGCGCTTACTCTCCTGACCCAGGCCGGTCGGCGAGAGACTTGGTGCCTCAGCGTGACGATCCGGGTTTCGCGGTGAACTTGGTAGGTGTGCTGTGGCAATCTGGACTGCCACATGGAGCATCAGGCACGTGCGGTCAGGCTGCGCTCGGCGACCGTCTGCATCCATTCGCGGACAGCATTCAACAGCTCATCGAGGACTTCCTCGTCGGTGCGTTTTGATTTGGCCGGTACGTGGAATGAGTGGTCCGCTCCGCCTGCAAGCACGAGTGTCGCCAACGAACCGAGCGACGCGACAACCCCGGTCAGCAGGTCGAGTGTGGCGAGCGGGTCGCGAGTGCCTTGCAAAAAGAGCATCGGGATCTCGATCTTCGCCAGGTGATCTGCCCGTTCGGTGCCCGGCTTGCCGGCAGGATGCAGTGGGAAACCGAAAAACACGATACCGCGAACGTTCTCCAGCGGACCGATCGATTGCGCTTGAGACGTCATGCGGCCCCCGAACGACTTTCCG
>JBFWRO010000050.1:0-10658 GCA_050248865.1 Thermomicrobiales bacterium
TATGGCGACGCCGATTTTTCGACGTTCATGCGCCGGGCATTCGCCAAGGGCATGGGGCTGACCGACGCTGATCTCGAAAAACCAGTTATCGGCATCGCCAACTCCTGGAGTGAGCTGAACCACTGCAACTCCCATTTGCGCGAGGTTGCCGCCGCGGTCAAGCGAGGCGTGCTGCAGGAAGGAGCGATTCCGCTCGAGTTCCCGACGATCTCCCTCGGTGAGCTGTTCATCTCGCCAACATCGATGTTCCTGCGAAATTTGATGGCGATGGACACCGAGGAAATGATCCGCGCCCAGCCGATCGACGGGGTGGTGCTCCTCGCTGGTTGTGACAAAACGACGCCGGCCTATCTCATGGGAGCCGTCAGCGCCGACCTCCCGACGGTCATGGTCACTGGTGGTCCGATGCTCACCGGACGCTGGCGTGGCCGCGATCTGGGCGCCTGCACTGACTGTCGCCGTCTATGGACCGAATACCGGGCCGGAACGATCACGCAGGAAGACATCGCCGAAGTCGAGGGGCTGCTCTTCCGGTCGCATGGACACTGCACAGTGATGGGCACCGCCAGCTCGATGGCCAGTGTTGCCGAAGCGCTGGGCATGACCCTGCCGTTCAACGCCGCGATCCCTGCTCCCGACTCCGGGCGCCTGCGCCATGCCGAGGAAGCCGGTCGCCGCATCGTGCATATGGTGCAGGAGGGACTGCGCCCATCGATGATCGTCACACGCGACGCCATCGAGAATGCCATCCGGGTGCTCTGCGCGATCGCTGGTTCGACCAATGGCATAGTCCACCTCCTCGCCATTGCCCGACGTGCGGGGATCCCCCTCGAACTCGACGATTTCGACCGCATCAGCCGGGAGACACCGTTGCTGGCAAATATCAAGCCATCCGGCGACTACCAGATGGCGGAACTCTTCGAGGCCGGAGGCATTCCGGCGGTCATGAAGGAGCTTCAGCCCCTGCTGAATGGCGGAGCGCTCACCGCTACCGGAAAAACGGTTGAACAAAACCTCGAGAGCCTTTCGGGTTCGCTGCGACCGGATGTCGTCGCCTCGCGGGAAGCGCCGTTCGATTCCGAAGGCGGACTCTCGATTCTGCGGGGCAACCTCGCTCCTGACGGTGCGGTGATCAAGCATGCCGCGGCCACTCCTGCCTTGCTGCGGCATCGGGGCCGCGCGGTCGTCTTCACCTCCCTCGAGGATCTCGGTCGCCGCGTGCACGATCCCGATCTCGATGTGACGCCCGATGACGTGCTGGTCCTGCAAAACGCCGGACCGATCGGTGGTCCGGGAATGCCGGAAGCGGGTATGCTCCCCATCCCGAAGAAACTCCTCGAACAAGGTGTACGCGATATGGTGCGCATCTCTGACGCTCGCATGAGTGGAACGGCGTTTGGCACGGTCGTTCTGCATGTCGCTCCCGAATCGGCAAACGGCGGGCCGCTCCTCGCCGTGCGCGACGGCGATCAGATCGAGCTCGACGTTCCGAATCGCACCGTGACCCTGCATGTTTCCGACGCCGAAATCGCTCGTCGCCTCGGTGAAACGGGACTCCCACCCCGCGATGGTCTCCTTCGCCGCGGGTACGGCTGGCTGCATGCCCAACACGTCACCCAGGCCGATCAAGGCTGCGACTTCGACTTCGCCTCGGCACGCTGGCAAAGCTGACCCCCGTGCCCGTCCTCGAATAGCGACATGGTGCCGTCGCGACCGTCACGAGGCGGCGGACGGAGAAATAACCGGTCGAGCTCGATACAGATCCCGATTCCACTTGCTATAATCTTTGCCATCAGCGCGATCGACAATGTGGATGGTGGTCGTCAAGGTGCCGGGAAATGACCGCAGACTCACCCACTGGCCTCCGTGAGAGTTGGGACGCTCTCCTGAGCGGCTCGCTGAGCCGCCGCGATTTTATGGCGAGGGCTCTTGCGCTGGGCATGAGTGCGCCCATGGCCCTCGTGCTGGTCAACGTGATCGACAGAAACGGGGTGGCTGCCCAGGATTCTTCGTCGGAACGGCCGAGCACCGGCACCCACGAACAGGCTCGGGGGGCCGGCGGCGAGCTAAGAGTTCGTCAATGGTTTGCGCCGAGCGACCTGTTTTTGCACAACAAGGATATGAGTGGCTTTTATCCGATTTCCGCCGCGCAGGTGTCCTCGCTGATCGTCGAGCCATTATTTTCATATCACCCTGACGGCACCCTGCTGCCGACCTTGGCTGCCGAGATACCGACAAAGGCGAACGGCGGCTTGTCAGACGATCTCAGGACAGTGACGATCGATCTCAGGGAGGACATCCTCTGGAGCGATGGGGAGCCGTTCACCGCCGAGGATGTGGTCTGGACCTGGGAGTGGATCATCGACGAAGACAATGCATCGGTGGATAGCTACTTATGGAGCAGCATCCAGGAAATCGAGGCTACCAGCCAGACGCAAGTGCGACTGACCTACGCGAAACCGACGCTGGCGTGGTTCGCACCGCTCGCGGGCGCCTATGAAGGCGGGATTATTCCCCGGCACGTGTGGAAGAATGGGGATCGGACCACGGTCAATGCGGCCTTCGGTGAGAAGCCGATCGGCACAGGGCCTTACAGAATCGAAGCGTTTGAACCCGAAAATTACATTATTTGCTCGATCAATGAGAGTTATCGCGAGCCGAACAAACCATACTTCGCGACCGTTCGCTTCCAGGGAGGAGGAGACGCTGCGACAGACGCGCACGCCGTCCTTCAGGAGGGCGTCGGCGAAATTGCGTCAGTCCTGTTAATCGACCCGGAGGTCCTGCTGCCGATGGAATCCGCCGACGGTACGGGCAGGCTGATCGCTGGCGTGCAAACCGAAGTCGAGCGGATTGCTTTCAACTTCTCCGACCCGAACAAACTCGTCTCAGGCGAGCGCTCGAGTTTGCAGGCGGAGCATCCGTTCCTGACCGACAAGACCGTTCGTCAGGCGATGGCCATGGCCATAGACCGGGAAGCAATTGCCAAAATCTTCCTCGACGCAAATCTGCACCCTCCTGCCATGAACATCCTGACGGGTATAACCGAACTGGAGTCGAAGAAGTCGACCTACACATTCGACATCAACGCGGCGAACGATTTATTGGACCAGGCTGATTGGGTGATGGCAGGTAACGTTCGGAGCAAAGACGGCGTACAGCTGGCGGTGACCTATTTCACGGCGGCCGGCGAAGACAATGCTCAGGTGAAGCGGTTCCGGCCCAAAGTCCAGGCCGTAGTCAAAGCAGGCTGGGAAGCGATCGGCATCAAGGTCGAGCTCGGCCGACTCAACGGAGCCGATTTCTTCAACACGTCTCCGGAGAACGAGCATTCCTATGCTCATTTCTACCGCGACATCGAAATGTGGTCTTTCGGGCCAGACTCGCCCTTCCCCGACGACTATTTCCTCGACTATTACGCCGGTCCGGATAACGCCAATGTGGCGCAGCGTTCAAACGATTGGTCCGGCGTCAATATTCAGCGATACGTCAATCCCGAGTTCGACAAACTGTACGAGGAAGTGATTTCCACCACCGATCCCCAGCGCGCAGTCGAACTTTTCATCGAAATGAACGATCTGATCGTCGGAGACTTCGTTGTCGTGCCGCTGGTCGCCCGACCAGACCTGATCTATGCCATCAGCAACCGGATCGCCACCGACAACATTGCTGTCAGCAAGTGGGAACCCCTCTTCTGGAACATCGCCAACTGGCGGGCCGACTAGGAATGACGATGGCGGAGAGCCGGCAGGGAGGTAAAATGCGCCAACCTGAAGGACTGGCTTCCGTAATATTCCGGCAGCTGAAAGAGGGTAGGATCACCCGCAGGGAGTTCATGGCGCGATCTGCATCTCTCGGGATTGGAGTGCCGTTGGCATTGCTTGCGCTCAACTCGGTGAGATCGGCGGCCTCCGTCGCTGCGGAAGACGCCGCATTCGGGCGACCGAGTCTCGGCACGGAAGGGCAAGTTCGCGGCGCGGGGGGTGAGCTGCGAATTCGGCAGTGGTTAACGCCGGCAGGACTGAACCCTCATACGGCGACGGCGGAACCAGATCTCCATGGTGCCTCTCTGGTAACCGAGGGCCTGTTGTCATACGCCCGTGATGGCTCACTCCTTCCAACCCTTGTGTCCGAAGTGCCCTCCCTCGAAAACGGCGGGCTATCCGAGGATCTGAGGATCGTCAACTACACCTTGCTTCCCAACCTCGTCTGGAACGACGGACAGCCGGTCACCGCGGACGATGTCGTCTGGACCTGGCAGTGGATCATGGACGAAATGAATGCGGCGGTCGACGCGTCTCTTTATGCAGGTATCGAGCGGGTCGAGGTCAAAACACCGGCGCAGGCGCAGGTTGTGTTTAGCAGCTCAACCCTCGCCTGGTTCGTTCCATTCAATGGCTCCGAGTTCGGAGGCGGAATTCTTCCCAGGCACTTTTGGGCTGGACGGCAGCGGGAGTCGGCAAATCAGGCGTTCCTGACCAACCCTGTCGGGACCGGTCCGTACAAGGTCGACGCATTCATTCCTGGCGACCGGGTCATCTATGCATTCAACGAACATTATCGGGAACCGAACAAGCCCTATTTCTCCACGGTTGTCCTGCAGGGTGGCGGCGATCACCTGACGGCGGCACAGGCGGTGCTGCAAACAGGGGACGCCGATGTTGCCTGGAATTTATCGGCTGATCCGGACGTGCTTCAGGAACTCGAGGCCTTTGGCCTTGGCACCGTTCAAGCAAACACGCCAATTGCGACCGAGAAAATCTGGTTTAACTTTTCCGACCCGAATTTCGAGATCGACGGTGAGCGTTCGAGTTTGAAGGCGCCTCATCCCATCCTGACCGACCCGGCGGTACGGCAAGCGATGGCCCTGGCGATCGACCGTCGCGCGATCGCCAGCCGGCTCTATCTTGGAGAACCGCTGGAACCTCCGGCGACCAATGTCCTGGTTGGCATCAGTGCGATGGAGTCCCCTCGAACGACCTGGGAGTACGACATCGACCGCGCGAACCAGCTGCTCGACGATGCCGGCTGGAAATGGGACGGAGATGTGCGCACCAGGAACAGTGTCGAGCTGCGCGTCTCGCTGTACACGACAATCATCCCGACGCGGCAGAAAACCCAGGCGATGATCAAGCAATATTGGGAAGCGATTGGTATCCGGGTGGAACTTGTCGCGGTTGACACGGCCGAATTTTTCGACCGCCCTGACAACCCGCAAAGCTACATCCGCTTCCAGCACGACGTACAGATGTTTACCAACAGCCCTCTCTTTCCGTTTCCGCTTGACTACATGAAGATATGGTACGCCGGACCGGGCGCCGGCAACGTTGCGCAGCGGGCAAATAATTGGGTCCCGGTGAACGATGTCCGATTTCAAAATTTCAACGTTCAACGCTTTGTCAATCCTGCGTATGACGCGCTTTGGGAGGCGGCGGCGACGACGACTGACATGGGCCGCGCCGTCGAGTTGTTGATACAGATGAACGACGTCGTGGTCAACGAATGTGTGGTCATTCCGCTGGTTGAGCGCGCGACGCACAAGTACGCGATCGGGAATCGCCTGGTGGAGGAGAACGTAGCCGTTGGCCCCTGGGAAACGCTCTACTGGAACATCGCCAATTGGCGGACGGTCCAAACGTGACCGGAGGTCAGAACAGATATGTGCGTGTCCGGCGGAGAACCAGCCAGACGGCGTCCTGACACGCGCGTGTTCGATGGATATCTCACTTGATGCTCGGGTTCCGGACGGGTGCGGCATGCGGCGTGGGGTCAGCGTCAGAGGCGTCATCGCTCGTACCGACCGATCCAGTTGACGGAACGATCGAGAAAAACCACAGGCTCGCAGGCGCGCTTCCGCTGATCTGATAGCGGATGCTCGATCCCTCATCGGTTGCCGCCGATTCTCCCGCAGCGAGCGCCGCCCAGCCGCCGCTCATGTGGAATCGATTCCCGCCGGCGTTCCTCAGCCGTGTTTCGCCGCCAGCGCCGGCCAGGTCGACAGAACCTTCGGCGACCCACATGAGTTCTACACCGTTGACACGCTCGTTCGTCAGCACAGACAGAGGCAGTAGAGTCGCGTGGCCAAAGGCAAGCGTGAGGTGGTCGTCGATATTCTCGAGCTCGATTCCACTCCACAGCGTGTCAGCGAGAAAGGCATCGAACGAAGACGTTGTGGATATCGCCCGGGGCAACGGCGCTCCGAACTCGAGTGCGATCAGCGAGGTAGTCGCGTCGCCCGAATCCCAGACGTTTATTGCGGTCCCACCCGGCAGGGAGATCGCATCCATCGGATAAAGGGACAAGCTCGAACCCGGACCGATCGTTTCGGTTTGTCCGCCAGAATACGCTCCCCAGCGCCACGTCACCGCAGGAGACACTGCCTGCTCGGTTACAGCCACCCGCGCTTCGCCCGCGGTGACGAGGAGCAATATGTTCCTCAGGTGATTGACTTTCAGAGAAGAAAATCCGTCGAGAGTGACTTCTTGCACCCTGGAAATCACGCTGTCGACCGAAAAAGGCAGATCGATTGAATGAGCGCTGTAGGCGTCGAGGTGACCGGCTATCGGCGCGGATGACCATCGATCGATGATCAGCCCCCGCTCGACTCGCAGAAATTCGATGCGGCCGATGAGATCCTCGGCATCGATCCGCATTCCAGCGAAGCCGGCCAACTCTCGAGTGTTTGCCGACAGCGTCACCGACGCAATGTTGTTGCCGACCGACGCCACTTCCGGCGTCACCTGAATCCCCGGAAAGAGCTGACGAACGGATTCCAGCTGATCAAGATAGTCATCCGCGGTGCCGGTCCGTGCGCTTCCGGATTGGTGAGCGACGAAATCTCGATGAAGGGCGTTGCGTATCGCGATGTCATCGCTGCCATCGAGATAGTCATTGACAGCCAGGTAGAACCTCTTCGCCGTTTCTTCGATTTGAGGATCGGGCGCTGCCGGAATCGCGCCTGGATTGACAGGTTCCATGGCCCACAACTGCCGCAACACGAAGCCGCACATGAGCGTCAACAGGATCGAAATAATGATCGCGGTGTGGCGCATAGGGTTTCCCTTCCCGAATGACGGTCATTCAGGCACATCGGCAGATGACGGAGATTTCAACGGATCACGCTGTTGGTATCAGTTCCCGGTGTGATTGGAAAAGGAAGCTTCCAGCTGGTAAGAACAGCGAGACGGACGTCAGGTGTTCATCACGGGTCCCCTGTCGCATTTGTCTCGCTCGCCGAACCGGCAAAGACCCACAGCCGGGCGATATGGCCCTGCTCCCCTTCCAGCGATGTGACAATGAACAGATTGCCGTTCGAGACGATCGGCGAATCGACGACCTGGCCCGTCAGTTCGAGCTGCTCGCTCCAGAGCTGAGTGCCGTCCAGCGTGGAAAACGCCGACACGGCAAATGCCGTATCGACAACATACAGAAGGTCGTCGACAACGATTGCCGAGCTGTTGAGGCTGATGTGCTCGGCGTTGGCGCGCCAGCGTTCCGCCCCGGTCGCTGCGTCGAAACAGATGACCTGGCCAAAGGCCGTCGTGACGTAGACGTCGCTTCCGCGTACAGCAGGCGAGGAGTGCTGCGGAAAGTCTTCGCCGGTCTCCGCGTGCCAGATTTCCTGGCCCGATTCGAGATCAATCGCGCGAACAGTGCCATCGAGGGTGCTCGCGGCGTACACCCGCTGTGCGCCGATTGCAGGTCCGGATTCGAGAGAGGCCATCGGGAACGTCCACTTCGATTCTCCGCTCGCCGCGTCGAGTGCCACGATTCCCGGCTGTCCTGACAGAACACCAGTGGAATGCCACCGGTCATCACCGGTCATGGCGTCAAGGGCATAAACCTCGATACTTTCAGACGCCAGACCGACAAGTCCGCTACCCACGACGAGCGAGTCTCTCTGCACTGCGACATTGAGTGCCACTCGGTACGGAGCCGTCGCCACGAAGACCGTATCCTCGACGACGAGGGGCGGCGAAACCCAGGCAGTTTCTAATTCACGGCGCCAGAGTTCCTCGCCCGTTCTAGCATCGAGAGCGTAGACGTTGCCTCCCGCGTCACCGGCGTAGACGATCCCGCCCGCAACGGCCGGGGTTCCACTCGCGGCATGTGTGGTTGGAAATCGCCATCGCTCGGAGCCGGTTCCTGCGTCGATCGCGATGACGGAGCCCTGGTTTTCCAGGTCGGATTCGGGTTCCGTTCCGCTCGTAACATAGATCGTGCTTCCAACCAGGGCCGGAGCGCTGATGCCACCCCGTCCCGCATCGAAACTCCAGCGCGCTTCGAGGGTGCCGGCAATACCCGGACCGGGCATGATCCCGCTGCGCGCCGGATTGCCGCGGTCCATCGGGACGCTGAAGTCGATCGGCGGCGCCGATATGACCCTGACTGCGTCGTCGCGTTGCTCCCGGTCGCGGCGTTCGGAAATGACGTAGGAGGAGGCGGCTATCGCCAGGATGAACAGGACTGTCGCCGCAATCGACCCCAGCAGCCAGCGGTTTCCGGACCGCTCGGGCAGAAGCGTGATCAGGCCTCTGCTGGGACCCTCCTGCTGAACGTGCGGAGGCGCAGGGACGACGGGGGCCGATTGCATCGCTCGCTGACCAATGATTGTGTTCTGGAACTGGATCTCGAACTGTCTTGAAAACGCCGCGCTGGCCGGTGCTGCATCGTCCATTTGCTCCAGCCGCAGAATCGTTTCCGCCAGCGATGCGTCAATTTCGGTGTCCCGACCCGTGCGCGATCGATCTGCGGTGCCGGTGGCAACGGAATCCCAATATCGACCGATGCGCCTCGCTTCCAAGGCCGGCCTATTGCTCAACATGACGAGGTTCCTTTACTGGGTCGATGTCCATGAACGACCGAAGCTGGACCAGGGCTCGGTGTTGTGACGCTCTGATCGCGTTGTGGCTCTTGCCCAGAATCCGCGCGATCTCCTTGTCCGAGAAACCCTGAAGACGCAACTCGACCACTTCGCGTTGCGCTTCTGGCAGTTTGCCAAGCAGTGAGGCGATGTAGAGGCCGTCGGCCCTGGCGATCGCCTGCTCTTCGGGTGACGCGGCACTGTCCTCGATGTGCCACGCGCCATCCAGGGTGGTAATCGGTTTGCTGGCCCGCCAGACATCGACGATGACGTTGTGCGCAATCGTGAAAAGCCAGGACCTGAACCCGTCGCGGTCTCTGCATGACGTGAGACTGGCAAAGGCCCGCATGAAGATCGTTTGCGTAGCATCTTCGGCCGCTTCGCGACTGTCGAGTCGCCGGTGGCAATACCGGTGCACTGGATCGCGATAGCGCTCGAAAATATCCAGAAAAGCCGCGGGGTCGAGCAAAGCCCGCTCCACGAGCTCGCGATCGGTCGCCTCTGCTGTCCGATGCAAATCGATGGTCATCGGCTGCGCCTGCAGCATACTCACCGACACGCTCCATGACGAACGACAAACAAACCCGCTTCATAGAGGTGGACGGCTGCAGTTCAGATTCTGTGACGCATTCCATTATGAAGCACGGATGCCATCCGCGAATCTGGGGTGCGGCATCGGTTTCGAGCTGGTCATCTGTGCAGACCGAAAATGACGAGAGGACGACCTGGCGGAGACGTCGACCGAAGGCGATGATCCCCGCCAACGAGGCAAACAAAAAAACCCGGCGGACATGCCGCCGGGCCTTGGGTTGATCAGAAATGATGTCGAGCTAGTACCGGTTGTACGAACTCATGGCGCGGCGCTCCTGGAAGCACTCGCGGCAATAGACGGGCTTATCCTGGGTGGGCAGGAACGGAACTTCCGTCTGCTTGCCACAGTTGCTGCAGACCGCTGGGTGCATGGTCCGCTCGGCGCGGTATCCGCCGCCGCCGCCACCGCCGCCGCCGTAGCTGTCGCCACCGCCGTAGCCACCGTCATTGCGCTGAGCCTTGCGGGACGCGCGGCATGCTGGACAACGCTGGGGCTCGGTGTAACCGCGCTCGGCATAGAACGACTGCTCACCAGCAGTGAATGTAAATGTCTGCCCGCAATCTCGGCAGGTCAGGGTTCGATCGCTCACGTGTTTGTTCTCCTGAAAACACAGCACCTACGCGATGCTGCACCAAAATCGATGTTCGGAAATGGTTGAATTCTCTGCGCCCGGCGTACTCCTTCGCGTTAGTGTTCCGGCTAGCGGTGGCGGAACGTTATACGCCCGCGGGTAAGATCGTATGGGGAGAGTTCGACAGTAACCCGATCGCCAGGCAAAACGCGGATGTAGTTCTTCCGCATTTTCCCCGCCAGATGTCCGAGCACTGACTGGCCACTCTCCAGCTCGACAGTGAACATCGCATTGGGCAGCGCCTCACGAACGCGTCCCTCCACGGCGATCGCGTCTGGATTCGTACGCGGTCCCCGTTCCTCCGTGACGACAGCCCCGGCTGGCTTCCGAGCCGGTGGCTTGCGATAGGCAGTTTTCTTTGGAGGCATAGTTCTCCTTTTTCCCCTGTAAGCATCCGGCAGTATCGTCCTGCCGTCGCTTACTGCTCCGTCTTAGCACAGTGCGAACATGCTTTGGTGCGAAAGCACATGGTGCTCCCGTCCTGGGCAATCTCCTGCGAGTTGCTCCTTCCGGAGTCTGAGATTTGACAGGGGGTTGTTCATCAATCCATCAGCGGCGGCCCGAGTATCTAG
>JBFWRO010000051.1:0-10602 GCA_050248865.1 Thermomicrobiales bacterium
GTCGCCTGGACTCAGTGGTCATTCGATGATGGAATATTGGTGAAAAGTGGCCCCGACTGGATCGAGTATCAGCGGGGACAGGATTTTGCCCGCTTCCGGGAAACGAATCGGACAGCCCAGTACGTCTATCTCTATGACGACTCGCGGGACATGACCGTTCGTCTTTCGGCCACTCAAATGCACTGGCGCACGCCAGACAACGACGTATGGAATGATCTGCGCCAGGGATGGGCTAAATAGTTTGGGGATCGATTCGTCACCGACCGGACCCTGTTCGGAGTTCAGAAGCCACAACCGCTCAGGAGTTCATCAGAAACTCCTGAGCGGTTGTTGTGTTTTTTGTCCGATAAAAATGCGCAACTCAGCCCAATCGGACTGCGCTCGTCCGTGCGGGCGTCTGCTGCAGGTCAGCAGACAATGCCACAGCATCATGCGAATCGGAAATCGAGAAATTTGCCTGAAAGATCCACGGCTCACTCGGGATACAACCTGCGAGGCTCAATGGCCTCGATAAGCCCCAAACGATTCATCTTTAAGGTCAATCAGGAGAGAGACATGGTCATGACTTTTGCAGAACGCATCGAAGCACTCAGAACGCAACTCGTTTCCTACATCTACAAGCGGTTCCCAAGTTTCGTGCACATGGCCGAAGATCTGGTGCAGGAAGCGAACCTGATCGCCTGGCAGCACCGAGACCGCTTTCGCGGCGGCGACAGCAACAAGTTATTGTTTTCCTGGCTGCAGACGATTATTCATCGCCGTGCTCTCAGTGAGATTGCGTGGTCACACAAGTGCCCCGCGACACCACTTGTGAATGAGACGGTCGATGATGAGGGCCCCCCTTCCCTGATGCTGCGGCTGCACGAAGCTCAAGAGAGGATCGAGCGGGCCATCTCGAACCTGCCCGAACGGGAACGCGTCGTCGTAGACCGAATCTATCGTCTGGGATGGTCGCCGTCTCGTGTCGCCAATGAACTCGAATCCACGCCGAACGCCATCGCCGGCCTGAAGTTGCGAGCGATCCAGCGGCTCAGGTCAAAACTCGACCAGGGAGACTTAAGTGTCCTGCTCTGCGGTGTGTGACGCCTCACGGTAACCCGGACATTGACAACTCCTCAACTGACATGCGCGACCTTCCCTTCCTCAAGCGGGCTGATCTACTCTGCCGGCACGTCCTGGCCGAGTGGATGAGGAAGGGAAGGTTGACTGTTTAATCCTTCTCCCACTCAACGTGTCCGGCAGTCGGGGACAGCTAACCAGTGGAGGAATCGGCAGCTGAAAGCCGGAAGAGGGGGGGCCACGAAAGGCTCTCCTTCGTGTTCCTTCACTACGCTGACGGCAATCCCGCCCCTCGCCCCGGCTCTCTCCCACAGCGGGGCGGATCACGGGAGCTTGTATCGCACGAATGGGGAAACGAGTTCGTTTCAGTTTTTCTGAAAGATCGAGTCGGTATCGGGATACATGGAGTCAGAGAGGCATTGATTTCAACGCCCCAACACCCAAGTTTACACTCGCTCACTGACGACGTGACTTCAATCGAAACACCCCACACACTCATCACAGCCATGTCACCTTCATCCTGTCCCGATCGTGAACGGTTGCTCAAGCTGGCCAGCGGCGTCGCTGTCGTCGATTCGCAGGAGATCGAGCGGCATCTGCTCGAGTGCGCGGCCTGTGCCGAAATCGTCGCTCAGGAACTCGAACGCGATCCCCTGGCTGGCGTGATCCGCGAAGCGGCCTGGCCGCCGGTATCGGCTGATCCAGACGTCGAGCGCATTGCCTCGCGACTGGTCGCGGAGTTCGAAACTCAATTGCCGACCGGAGACGCGACCTTCGTCGCCGGATCAGTTGTTGACGACGACTTCGATCTTTCCTGGCTGACTTCCGCCGCCCGGCCAGATGAACTCGGGCGACTCGGTGACTACCGCATTCTGAAGTTGCTCGGTCGCGGCGGCATGGGGGCCGTGTTTGAGGCCGAGGATACGCGGCTCAAGCGGCGCGTGGCTCTCAAGGTCATGCGCCCGGGCCTGTCGGCTGATGTTGCCCCGGCCGAACGGTTTCTTCGCGAAGCTCGGTCGGCTGCGGCGATCAAGCATCGCAACGTCGTCACGATTTATGCCGTGGGCGAGAGCAACGACATCCCCTACCTGGCGATGGAGCTGCTCGAAGGAGAAACTCTCGAAGACCGATTGTCGCGCTCATCGAAGTTACCCGTGGCCGATGCCGTCTCGATCGCTCGACAAGTGGCGGAGGGGTTGTCGGCTGCTCATCGTCAGGGGCTCTTGCACCGTGACATCAAGCCGGGCAACATCTGGCTCGATCCGAACGGCGATGTAAAGTTACTCGACTTCGGTCTGGCCCGCGCGATCGGCGGCGGCGATGCCCTCACGCAATCGGGCCTGCTGGTCGGCACGCTCAAGTACCTCTCGCCGGAACAAGCCCGCGGAGTGACGCTCGATGAACGCAGTGACCTGTTCAGCCTGGGCTGCGTGCTCTATCAGATGCTGACGGGCAAGCTGCCGCACGATGGGACTGACGCTATCAGCCAGTTGCACTCGCTCGCCAACACTCAGCCCCGCCGCATCGAATCGCTGAATCAGGACGTGCCGGCGGACCTCGCCGAACTGACACATCGGCTGCTGTCGCGTGAAGCGACTCAGCGTCCCGCGACGGCCGCCGAAGTGGCGAGTGCGCTGCAACAAATGGGAACACACGCGACTCCCGCCGCAGCCGCCGTTCCGCCGCGTAAAGCGAACCGCAAATGGCTCGCCGCTGCCTGGGCCGGCGCGGCCGCGTTGCTGCTGGCGGGGGTCATCATCACGGTGCGGGATAAGGACGGAAACATCATCACGCGCCTGTTCGTCAATGACGACGATGCCACGGTAGCGGTCGAAAACAACGTTGATTCTGAAGACGTGGTGCCAAACGACCTCCCGTCGCCAGTCGGTTCGGGCGACGTCGAGATTTCCACAACCTTTGCAATACAGACGCTCGATCATTTTCGCGCCGTGGATATTCCCGCGATCGAACAACCGCCGTTGCAGCCGGTTGAACTCGTCTCCGTGCTCGGCGCGCATCGGCTGACGGAATGGGCATGTGTCTACGACGTGGCCTTTCATCCCGCTGGCAGCTACATATTGCCGGAGTTGGAATACCGAATGAGTTCGAACATTTGGTCGACGGAGTCGGGCGGCTTGGCGTATCGGTTTCCCAACGGCGAACCGGCCGACGGGCAAGCGGTATTCTCGCCCGATGGAATGCACGTCTTTACCGCGGGTAAGCTGTATCGATTTGAAGAGACGTCTCCCGACCAGCTTGCGCTTCGGGGAGAGCGCGTTTTGGCTGGCGCCGGTGCGCCCTGGGGGGCTTTCTCCCCCGATGGGCGCTGGCTGATCACACTAAAGCCCGATGAAGGCACCTTCCGTTTCTGGGATCTCTCACAAGAAGAACTGAGCAGCGTTTTTGCCGGCGTCTATTCATCGGATGAATCTCATTTCGATCGTCGACTAACGATTACTGAGCAGCCCGCACGGCTGGTTATCGATTACCCCCGGGGTCATCGCCCCGAGACGCACGTGTACGACATCGACTGGTCGATCTCAGATGAACCGCGGCTGAGCGACGCAGTCCATCGTGCCGAGAGGTGGGTGTATTGCACCAGTAGTACACGGGCGCTGGAGATTGTTCCCGACGGTACTGTTCGCGTTCACGATGTGTCGGGGTCGGAACCGTCGTTGCTGGTGGAACTCTCTCCACAGACACAGTCTTACGTTCCTCAGGATGTCTTGGGCGACATCTCGGCCGATGGCCGCACGGTCGCAATTCACCACGGGACTGGCGCCAGTCTGCATCGAGAAATCGAGGGCGAATGGAGAATGACAGACGTGCTGATGACCAATTCGAGTCCCGCCACCATTCGTTTTTCGCCGGATGGATCGCTCTTGTGCATCGCTGGAAGCGACGGGCATTTGAATCTGTGGGACGTGAGCCGAACGCCCGCCACGAAACTGCATCAATCCCCGCTGGCTTCGCGAGTGACGCGACTGACAATCTCGCCCGATGGCAGCTATGTCGGCGTGATCGGCGATGACGGATCAACGGTCTACGACCTGACGAGCCCCGTTCCGACTCGACTCGATGAGATGACAAGTCCACACGGCACCGGCACCGACTGGGCATTCAACGTCGATCCTCCGCTGGCATTCCTCCCAGGGCAGGAGGTGTGGAATCTCAGCGAGCAACCGGCGATACGCATCAGCCGACCGATTGCGTCAACCAGCGGGCTCTACGTGATCTTTGACCCCGAACACCGCTCTCTGATCACGATGCGAAACGTCGAGAGCGCATCACTGCTCGAATGGTATCCGTGGGAGGTCGACAGCCGCGACTCATTCCACTTGCTGCCGCTCGAGCGGTCATGGACGATGTCGGCCTGGATCACGCAACCCGAGAATGTTCGGCTCGAAGGTGAAACGGTCCTGGGAGCCGACGCTCCCAGTGGGTCGCTCCGCGTCTTTGAGCTGGAGGGAGACTCGGAAGCAGTTCACGAGTTTGGTCCCGACCTGCACACGCCGCACTGCCTGTCACCGTCGGGAAACGTCGCGGCGAGCTGGTACATGCATGGACCTGCGGGAAAGCTATGGGATCTGGCTGCCGAGCCGGTGCGAGAGTATTCGCTGCCGCAAGGCATCGTCGACGCGACTTTCATGAAGGACGAAACCAAATTGCTGATGGTCAACTCGCAGAACGAAGTCGTCATCTACGATTGGCGTCTTGATCGCGAGATTCATCGCATCCCGATGCCCGGTCGCGTCGTGCAGGTCCGTATGCACCCCGATGGCAAGCACCTCCTCACCGTCAATGGCAACGGCACCGTCTACATTCTGCGACTGCCGGAGGTAGCATCACATTGAAGTCTCATCTAAGAATATAATTGCGGCTTCCTCTTACCATCCGAAGTGTCCTCAATTGAGGACATCACCCAATTGAGAGGAAAACGAACTCTTGATGCAGATCGCTACCGAGCGACGCTTTTAACTCACAGCTACTGCAGGCATCGCAGCGGGTCGCAGCACATTGAGATTCTGGACTCTGGTCGGGATTCGATGCCGTAGCAATGGTCGTTCGAGACTGCACACGGGCCAGAAACACGGTACGATTCCGAGACTCACTTCCCTCGAGTCTTGGAGCCCTGTGCCATGTCACAAGACCTTCCCGTTTCCGGCTCGATCACGCGGCTGATTCCTCGCGTCAAGGAGGGGGACGATTCTGCCTACAACGAACTCGTCGCAAGAATTCTCACGCGAGTTATCAAGATTGCCGAGCAGATCTATTCGCGCAAGTATCCCGGAGTGCCGCGCCGCGCGGCGGATGCGGAAGATGCCGTTCAAGACGCGTTGTTCAGCCTCTGGAAAGGTGTGCAACGGGGGATGTTCGAGCAATTGGCGGATCGGAATGACCTCTGGAATCTGCTGGCCACCATCACGGCGAGAAAGCTCGCCAAACGCTATCGGGCCGAGATCACCAAGAAACGTGGAGGAAAGGGCCACACGCTCTCCATGGACCAGGGGCTGGCGAATCAGGTGGATGAGATTCCGGCACCCGATTTGGCGGCGATGATGAAAGACACCTACAACACCATGATGGCATCCTTACCCAAGGAGCATGCACTGGTGGTTCGAGACTGGGCGGAGGGGCGGTCTCGTCACGAAACGGCCGAAGAACTCCACGTGACGATTACCACGGTCTCTCGGATGCGGCGCGACGCCATGGAAACACTGGGACGCGCGTTTCCAACTGAAAGCTGATGCCATGTGCAGCCTGTGGGCCGATGATGCCCTCTTGCGGCTCGTCGGAATGACCGACTCGCCACTTGTCTGTTCCATCACTTGAGTGAAACACGTTTCGTGCCGCCATGTGAGCTTCAGGAACCTCGATGACGCGAATCGAAGAACTGCGGAGGGAGCTGACGGACGAGCAGCGGACGCTGCTTTCAGACTGGCGGCGCCAGTTCGAAACCAGCTGGACTCCCGCGGAGATCGAGCGCTGGCACAAATTCCTGACGCTGCAACCGCAACCACTCGCAGAGGTCGCCTTTGTCGAACTCGTCGAAGTGGACATGATGCGCTCCTGGCGGTCCGGGCAGCAGATCCCGCTCATGTCGTATTTGCAGCGGTTTGCGATCCTCGGGGGACGGGAATCCGCACCGTTGGAACTCATTCGGGCCGAGGTCCAACTCCGGAATCGTTTTGACGGCTCCGTCAGCCTTGCGTTTCTGGACAACGCCTATCCGGGCCGAAGGGACGATCTGCAGCGGTTGCTCGATGAATCGCCCACCTATGTTCCCGATCGCCCGGTTGCTCCAAAGGATCCATCGAGCCCGCCAGAACGAAGTGCTTCGGGCACCGCTGGCCAGGCGCGAATCAACTCTCCTGAGGATCCGCAGCGATTCGGACGCTATCGCATTATCCGAGCCCTCGGACGCGGAGCAATGGGAAGCGTCTATCTCGCCGAAGACCAACTCCTGAAGCGAAACTGCGCCGTCAAGATGCCTCATTTCAATGGAGCACTCAATCAGGAACTGGTTGACCGCTTCCATCGCGAAGCGCAAGCAGCGGCCAAAGTCGAGCATGCCAACATCTGCCCGGTCCATGATGTCGGCGAAGTCGACGGCGTGCACTACATCGCCATGGCCTATGTCGAAGGCCGACCACTTACGGACTACATCTCGCCCAGTAAGCCCGGTCGTCCGCGGGCGACGGTGCAGCTTGTACGAAAGATCGCCGATGCACTCGCTGAAGCGCATCGACAGCAGATCGTCCACCGAGACCTGAAACCGGCCAACATCATGATCAAGGCAAACAAGCAGCCCGTCGTGATGGACTTTGGACTGGCTGTTTGCCTGGAAGCGAGCGAGAAGTCACGCGTGACGGTGGAAGGCGCGCTGCTCGGCACGCCTGCCTATATGTCGCCGGAGCAGGTTCAGGGCAAGATCAAGGAAATCGGCCCACGCACCGACATCTATAGTCTCGGCGTCATTCTGTACGAGATGCTGACCGGAACCGTACCATTCCAGGGATCTGTTCACTCCATTCTCGCACAGATCATCTCTGAAGAGCCTTGTTCCCCGAGGAACCTGCGGTCCGAGATTGATTGTGAACTCGAAGCCATCTGCCTCAAGATGATGGCCAAACGGTCTGAGGACCGATACCAGTCGATGGCCGAGGTCAGCCACGCATTATTGGAGTGGCTGCGGGAAGAGAAGCCGGGAGCAGATGCGGTCGAAACCGTTATCGATTCTTCCCCTCTGCCGCTGATGGATTTACCCACTTTGAGTTCGTTGGCAGCGGGTGCTGCAGCGACTGACGACAAAATCACCGTAAACAGAATCGACTGTCCGAAATGCGGTCAGCGAATGCGATTGCCACGCCAGGAGCCCGGCGAGCGCCTCCGTTGCCCGATCTGCAAGACCGAACTCCCCGCAAGGATCGGTGAGACGGCAGACCGTTCAACACGCGATCAAACGGTCATCGCAGAGACATTCGCCGCGTCTGACCCTGCAGGGCTGACAATCACTCCACTGGAGTTTTCGAGGTGGCCTCCAACCTGGAGAGTCTGGTTGATTCGGATTTACCAACTGTCCCGCTGGACGGCATACTTGGTGTTGTCATTGATACTCATCAGTGTGGTTGTGGTGTTGGCATATGAAATTGCCCACAGCCGGGATCCGATGCAGTCACTTCATCAATGGCTGCGAGAGAGGAATGGTGCGCAAGCATCCGCAGAGGAAGAGGAGGTTTTCGTAGCTGACCGTGATGCGGAAAGAAGCGACGACACGCCGAGTTCGAACTCGGCGCCCAGCGCCCACTTCGATTCGCTGGAAGTTGAATCGAACTTTCCGGCACCCCTTGTCGCTCCTTTCGACTCCTCCACAGCGGTCACAGCGCAACACGAGTGGGCACGTGCTCTGAGTATCGAAGTGGAAACCAAGAATTCGATCGGCATGCCGTTCGCGCTGATCCCACCCGGCGAATTCACGATGGGCGTGTCAGATAGCGAGCGTGCAGACGTCATACGCAGGTGGCCGCAAAGCCCACTGCAAGGAATTGCCGACGAAGAACCACACCACCGAGTGCGTTTGACGCAGCCCTTCTTGCTGGGGCGCTACGAAGTCACAGTCAGCCACTTCAGGCAATTCGTGGAATCATCGTCGTATCGCACCGAAGCCGAGAGAGATGGCGCAGGTGGCTGGGGGTGGGACGAAACGAATGGAGATTTCAAGTCCCCTCACCCCGACACGATCTGGAGTCACCCCGGTTGGCCCCGGTATGGCGCCGGGCACCCTGTCGTCCTGGTGACCTGGAATGACGCCGTTGCGTTTTGTAACTGGTTGAGCGCTCGTGAAGGTTTGGCGGACGCTTATCTCATTGGCGAGCAGGGCGTGACGTCCACTCTCGATTCAGGCGGCTACCGACTTCCCACCGAAGCCGAATGGGAGTACGCCTGCCGGGCTGGAACGACATCGATCTACTACTTTGGGAACGATCCAGAAGATTTCGATGTTTACGGCAATGTCCCTGACCGGACAGCGAGCACGATTTGGGATCGTCACGGCCATCCCATCTGGGGAGATGATTTTCTGTTCATTGAAGCACAAGACGGATACGACTTCACGGCACCGGTCGGACAGTTCCAGCCCAATGCATTCGGCCTCTTCGACATGCATGGCAACGTCCTCGAATGGTGTGATGACTGGTACGATGCGGATGCCTACCGAGCTGCTCCCGGTGTGGCGGAAGATCCCCGAATGACGCTTCCAGATTCGGGCTACCGGGTCCATCGCGGCGGATGCTGGTTCAACACGGCTCCGTCCGCCCGCTCCAGTGCTCGCAGCCGGAATCCGCCGAGCTTCCGGGCGAGTGACATTGGCTTCCGGATTGTCCGTACGCTCGCTGCGCCTTCGGCAGTCGAAAGCACGGCTTCCATTGAGGCCGTGGACGATCGTGCTGTTTCCGGCCCCTAGACGGCTCCACATGACTGAGGGGTGGTTATGAGTCGAAGTCGTCGAAGAAAACTCTCACCAGGGGAAAACAGCAAGCACCCCCAGGCGAACTCATGAGGGCACCGTGCGCCGGCGAAACGATCCGTCGCTGTCTAGACGGTGGCTTTTGGCGTCTGCCGAGGTCGGTGTCGCTTACCGGACTCCGATAACAGTGAGTGAATCTTTGTTTTTCTGAAATCTGTGTCACGGCGTGCGCCTCGCTGGGCAGTAGTGGTTTGGAGGCGGCAAATGTTTGCCGCCGGCAACCAGACTCATAGACGAGGAGACCGACTTGGCCATGCTTATGAAGATTCCGTGGGGTGACCCCACACGCAACCCGGCGATGGGTTGCGACGCCTGCGAGTTGTGGAACAACAAACTCAAAACCTGCTGCGCCGTTCGAATGCGTCGACGATACGCTGGCAGCTTGGTAATGGCCCATCCGAACCACAACTGATTCACTCACGAGATCAGAAACATTCGTTCAAGAAAGGCAAATTAAATGAACATCCAATTCAAGACTAAGACTGGCTCCCGCGGAATCGAGTGGACCGACTTCACCTTCAACGTGACCGGCGGCTGTCAGCACGACTGTCGCTGGAACATGCCAGACGGAACGATCGCCATTTGCTATGCGGAAGAAAACGCTGAACGTGGCGTGGCGAAGAAATTCTTTCCACAAGGATTCGCCCACCACTACTTTCATCCCAACCGTCTTGGTGCAATGCGGCGGCAACGCAAATCGTCGCTGGTATTCATCGACTCCATGTCCGATCTGTTCGGCCATTGGGTGCCTGAGGATGAAGTCCGTTCCGTCCTGGACGAAGTCCGGGAGTCACCGCAGCACATCGGACAGGTGCTGACGAAGAACGCTCCACGTATCAGTATGTTTGTCGACAAACTGCCCGCAAATCTGTGGGTCGGAGTCTCATCGCCACCCGACTTCATGAATGGGAAGTCATTAAACCGTAGACAACAAGAGTTGATGCTGACGGCGCAGCTCAAGGCTCTGAAACAGCTCGGAGATAGACGTCCCGATCTGGTCACATGGATGTCCATTGAGCCGCTCAGCTGGGACATCAGCGGTTACCTGCGGGAATGCTGCCCACTCAAATGGGCCGTGATCGGCGCTGCGTCGAATGGCAAGAAGACGTACCAGCCTGATTCTCGCCACGTCGAGAATGTTCTGGCTGTCCTCGACGCTCATAACGTCCCTGTGTTCTTCAAGGGGAACTTGGTCTGGAATCCTTGGAGAGAGGATTTTCCGGCCGTCGATCATCCTGCCCTGCGTCGTCGCCACGAGTTGGCAATCGAGAATGGGTGGACTCCAAGTCGATTCATGCCGGCAATGAGTGACGTTGCTGAGTAGACCCCGGTGATACGAGCCCGACAGATCTCTGTCCTGCCGGGCTCGTATTAATGATTCGGATCGTAAGCGACATTTTCACATCGCTTGAGGATATTGATGCTCCGACATATCGGCGACACCGAGTTCGGAACATGAATGAGAGGAGGACTCACCATGGATACAGAATCGCCCCCACCTGCACTCTTCACCATCG
>JBFWRO010000052.1:0-10527 GCA_050248865.1 Thermomicrobiales bacterium
ACAAGCAGATGCTCGCGCACGATTTTCCGTTCGATGCCGTTCTCATGCCGCTGAATGCGCTCGACTACCACTTTGCCAGCTTCGAACGAGAAATTCTGCCGATCTGCCTCGAGCGAGGCATCGCTGTTCTGGGCATGAAAAGCTTCGCCGACGGATCGCTCTTCGAGAGTGGGGCTGGCATTTCACCCGCGGAAGCGTTGCGATACTCCATGAGTCTGCCGATCGCCACGCTGGTCTCCGGCATGGATTCGCTGGAGGTGCTGCACCAGAATCTGGCAGTAGCCCAGAACTTCCAGCCGTTGACGGACGAAGAACGCACCGCCATCCTGGCCAAGACCGCGCTTCCGGCGGCCAACGGCGCATTCGAGCTCTTCAAGACAGCGCGTAAGTTCGAGGCCAACGAGGGGCGCGTTGCGCACAACTACCCGCTGCAACCTGCCCCCTGATCGAGGATGACGCAGGCCACCAGATTCCTCGGAGTGGATTTCAGCGGGGCGAAGGATGCAGGACGGAAGATCTGGCTGGCAGAGGCGCGGCTGGAAACCGGCGCATTGGCCGTCGTATCTTGCCGGCCTGCATCCAGGCTCCCCCGGTCGAGAGTGGCGCGGGCGCACTGCTGGGAACCACTGGTCGATGCGATCACCGAGCCTGACATCGCCGCAGCTGGACTCGATTTCCCTTTTGGGTTGCCGCGGCTCCTGGTCAGAGAGGCCCTCTGGGCGGAATTTGTCCGGTCATTCAGCGACCGGTTTGCATCGCCGGAGGATCTCGGGGTCACCTGCACAGCCATCGCTCTCGCGGAGTCAGGCGTCAAAGAGCTGAAGCGAGAAACTGACGTCGAGCAGAAGACACCGTTCTCTCCGTATAATATTCGACTGCGCAGCCAGACCTATTACGGCATAGGCGAGGTGCTGGCCCGGCTGGTGTCGCAGGACCGGTGCCGCATCTTTCCGATGCAGGAGCCCGCGGCGGGAAAGCCACTCATCGTGGAAATCTGCCCGGCATCGACGCTGAAGAAATATGGCCTTTCATTGCCGTACAAGGGTTCCGTATTTCAAGAGGAACGAGCGCAGCTCCTCGACCGGTTCATCGGCAGGACGCGAATTCGGGTCTCGGACGAAGCAAAGGGTCTCGCGATTGCCGACTCTGGAGGTGATGCGATGGACGCAATCATTGCGGCGGAGGCAACCTATCGGGCATGGCGGGACCGCCAATCATTCAGAGGGACCGAGGCGCACCGAATCGAGGGGTGCGTTTTTGCCTGAGCCAATGCATGATGTTGATCTTCGCGTGATCATCGATTTGCCGAAAATCGACGAGAGCGAAGACATGCGCTGACGCGAAACGTTGGCGAAACAGATGACTCCTTCCGTGCACGAAGGGACGTTGACGATGACGGCCAGCACGATGCAAAACGAAGCATTGACAGACCAGTTTGCTCTCTTGCGAGAACGCGAATTCGCCCGCCTCGATCGCAGCGGGCAGGTCTATCTCGACTACACCGGCGGTGGTCTGTATGCGGAGTCGCAGATTCGACGCCATCTCGAGCTGCTGGCCGGTAGCGTTCTTGGAAATCCGCACTCGGTCAATCCTTCGTCGCTGGCGGCGACAACGCTCGTCGATGCCGCGCGCAAGCGCGTCCTGTCGTTCTTCCATGCGGACCCCGGCGCCTACGAAGTGGCCTTCACATCGAATGCGAGTGGAGCGCTCAAACTGGTTGGCGAGAGTTTCCCCTTTTCACCGGGCGGTCGGTTGTTGCTAACCGTTGACAACCATAACTCGGTCAATGGTATTCGGGAGTTTGCCAGGTCGAGGGGCGCCTCGGTAACCTATGTTCCAGTCGAGCGCCCCGATCTGCGAGTCGATGCGGATCTCCTGACCCAGGAACTCGTCACTGGGGGACGGAAGTCGCCGAAACTGCTTGCGTTTCCAGCGCAGTCGAACTTCTCGGGCGTGCAATACGACCTGAGCGTCATCGAGCGGGCGCAAAAAGAGGGGTGGCGGGTCCTCCTCGATGCGGCTGCTTTCGTTCCAGCAAACCGGCTCGACCTGCAGCGGTGGCAACCAGACTTCGTTTCCCTGTCGTTCTACAAGATGTTCGGGTACCCGACGGGTGTTGGCGCACTGATCGTGCGGAAATCGGCTCTGGCCGAGCTGAAGCGTCCATGGTTCGCCGGCGGCACCATCAGCATCATCTCCGTGCAGGGGGAAGGCTGGCACCAGCCGCTGCCACATTCCGCGAAGCTGGAGGATGGCACGGTCGACTATCTGTCGCTCCCGGCGGTCACGATCGGTCTCGATTTCGTGGCAGAGATAGGGATCGATGCAATCAGCGCGCACACCAAACAGCTCACTTCGGCGCTTCTGGAGGCGCTTTCGGCCATGCGACATACCAACGATGAACCGCTGATCCGCATATTTGGTCCTCGGGAAATGACCGCGCGAGGAGCAACGATTGCGTTCACGATGCTCGATCCATCCAGAGAGCCATATCACTTCCGGCATATCGAAGGACTGGCTGCTCAGCAAGGCATTTCCTTGCGAACAGGGGGATTCTGCAACCCCGGCGCGAATGAAACGGCTCACGGGCTGACGGCCGATGAGATGCGGCACTTTTTTACGGGCAGCGATCTTTGCTCGTTCGACGATTTCTACGATCAGAGCCGGCAGCGAGGAAAGTATCCCAGCACGGTCCGGGTATCGGTTGGGATCGCCAGCAATCTTGCCGACATCGAGGCATTTCTGACGTTTTGCCGGAGTTTCATCGATCGCCGGGCCAGCGACATTGCGGCCATCGCTCCTGAATGGACGTACTCAGAGACATCGGTCGAGACTCCCTGACCGCGGATCGGCAGTCAGTCTCAGTCTCCGGAAGGCGACGCCACCGGGGATGCCGATGGCGTCACGACGACCGCGGCAGGAAGGTCCGGATCGAGAAGCACCGCCGACCAGATGACAATTTCTTCTGTTCCGAGATTCTGCCCGTAGTGCACGACGCCGTCGAGCTCATTGACCGTGTCGCCGGGGCGGAGGTCGGTCGTCCCGCCAGGACCAAGCTGCTCGGCTGGCTCAGGACTCCCTTCCATGCCGTTGCGCGTGATCTCGACGGTTCCGCCCGATACAACGGTGTAATTCAGCACGCCTGATTCGATCCAGGCGACTTGCATGCCCGGATGCGTGTGCATCGGCAGGACAACGCCAGGCGGAATCGTCGTGCGTAGCAGCTGGAGGACCTGTCCGTTGGCATTTTCCGGAAACCCACTTGCCATGACTTCGCGGACGGCAACAACGGTAGAGGCGGCCTCGACATCGCCGGACTCGATCGCGGGCTTCGCGAAAACCCCAGCGCCAATCGCGATGAACATCGCCGCGATAACGGCAGCAACCATGCGGCGATATTTCCGGTTGACTCTCATCGACTGAACGTCCCTTCGAGTGACTTCGACATTCCACGGTACGCAGAATATCGCATGGTCGCCAGATGTGACGTTGGCGGCACCGATCGCGCGGCGAGGCTGATGCTTTGCCGAACCCGGTTAACAGGTTCCTAACTGTTTGTTGATCTTCTGATCACCACACGGTGATCGCTGACGCGTAGAGTGGTGGACAGGACGCACGATAACCGGCTCACGGCTTGAAAGGGGAATTCGATGACCATCACGTCTACCAACGGAGATGACATCGAGTGTTTCGGGGCCTTCTGGGTAGGGCCGGACGGTATGCCGCGAGCCATGCTCACTGCCGACGACCGATATGCCATACCCGTCGACGTATCGTTCGCCACGAACGTCGGAAACCCGACCAATGTTCGAGCAAAGCTGAACGAGACCGCGACACGCATACGGCCCGCTGTCAGCGCAAGCCTTCAGGATGATCTCCTCATTTCTCTATCTCCGTCAGTGGCATCCGGCTGATCGCAGGCGAAACAAACCCACTGACCTTCAACCCCTTTTCCGCGCGAATCCCCGGAACAGCCGCCGGGGATTCGCTTTATCTGTTGCTCACGGCCGAAATGCTTGCCAAACTGCACATCAATACTCGGGTAGGCGGTCCACCGGTTTGGCCTTTCACGGCGATCGGAGGTGATTGTCAAAATGTGGCCCGCACTCTGGCCGCGTGCGAGGGGCCAGAGTTACTCGCAAATGTGTCGGCGGAATCGATCGCACCGGAGTGATTGCCGATGACGGAAAGAGACATCGATATCACCATTGCGGTCGAAAACGATGCCCATCTCGTGGCCGCTCTCACGGCACGCGGCTTCGCGGAGTACGCGAGCGTGCTCGATCCTCCGTCCGGCGTGTTTTCTGAGTCGCTTGAGGATGTTCGATCGTCGATCCGGGCAGGAGCGGCCGTCGCCCGCATCGCCGGAGTTCCTGCGGGTGCTGTCCGCTGGGAACCACGCGGAAATTACCTGTACGCCGGCAGACTGGCCACCGTGCCAGAGTGTCGCCTTCAGGGAGTCGCTTCGGCATTGATGGCGTTCGTGGAAAACCGGGCGCGGCAACTCGGTGTTTCTGCTGTGCAGGTCGAGGTACGGTCAGCGCTGCCTGGCAACATCGCCTTCTTCGAAAAGCGTGGATTCTCCGTTGTGTCGATCGACCCCCATCCGCGAGATCCGAGCCAGACGTCGGTCACGATGCGCAAAGACATCTGAAGATTCGCTGGCTGCCGGGATTCGCCCGAATACCTCTGTTTGGCCCCTATTCGGAAGGCGGCGCGATTGCGAGTTCCCGCTCGAAACGGTCCCGGCACTGCTCGATAACCTGATGGGTTTCTTCGACGGTGTGCCATCCAAGCACCTCGGTCTGCTTCGGTTCCAATAACTTGTAGGTGGCAAAAAAGGTCTCGATTTCTCGTAACCAGTGTTCGCCGACATCGTCAATGGAGAAAACCTGGGCGTAGCGAGGATCGCCGACAGGCACCGCCAGCACCTTGAAGTCAGAGCCTTTTTCGTCCGACATGTCGAGCCCCCCAATCGGCCGGGCCTCGACCGTACAGCCTGGAAATGTCGGTTCCTGGACGAGCACGAGAATGTCGAGATGATCGCCGTCCTCTGCCAGCGTGTCCGGTATGAACCCGTAGTCAGTGGGATAGTGAACTGACGAGTACAGAACGCGATCGAGCCGGAAAGACTGCGTGGCTTCGTCGAATTCGTACTTGTTCCTGCTGCCGCGGGGAATCTCGATAAACGCGAGAACGTTGGATGTCTCAGACATGATGTTTCTCTCCAGGATGGGGCGCTAGTTCCACTTTACGCGAGCTATCGTACGCGGTCCGCATCGCCCCCGGCCCTCCAGCCCGGACGATGCGCTGCCCGGGCAGGAATCGGATTCCGGTCGAAGGAATTGCCGATGCAGCGCGACGCGTGATCACCCGCGCCAATACGTGTTCAGGTTCGCAATCGTTGCGCTCCTGCCGCTCGCGCAATGTCGGGCTGCGCAAGAATCAGCCAGGAGCTGTTCACTCATTCGTATCGCGAGCAGTTGCGGCGACCTCACGTGCCGTGGCAACCGCGTCGTCATAGGTCATCGAAGCGCCTTCGGTGATCGCTGCGGCGAGCGAGTCTGGCCCCAGACTCGCGTGCAACTCAACCATCGTTCGCTCGGCATGCAGCTGATTGAAGATTCTCGCAATGCCGATCGACTGTCGGGCAGATTCGACGGCCCCGAGGAGCTGTGCCGCGGTCACGGGTTGTTCGATGGCCAGCGCAAGCGCCGCAATGCCGGCAATCGCACCCAGGGCGTCCCTGTCCATTCGGTATGCTTGTGAGAGATCGAGATACTCAGTGAAGAGACAGGCCGCGAGGACGACGTCGCGTTGAGCGAGGGCGGCGAGGGCTCGTGCGCCAAGCGCGTGTGCCACTTGAGTGCCGGCATTCTCGGAACGGGCAAATGACAGGCACTCATCGAGCAATGCCACGGCTTCCGGAACCCTGCCGATCAATATCCACTTGTCGGCAAGTTCCCGTTGGCACTGCATGACGTCATGAAGCGCCCCGGCTGCTTTGCACGTGTCCATGGCAAGAAGATACGCGGCGGCCGACGCCTCGATATCTCCGGCATACTCAATACAGACGCCTTGGGCTTGGTATGCCCGGCAGCGAACTTCCGGTGTCGGTACCTCGTCCACAAGGCGGTGCATGCTCTTCACGAGTGACCTGGCCCGCTCGTGATCACCTAAAGAGGCGGCGAGAAATGCTCGGGTTCCCTGAATGCGAGCCATGAACTCCTGGGACTCCACGGGCTCCTGTTCCATCGCCCAGTCGAGCCATTGGCTGATATCGCGGTAATAGGGCCGGTCCATCCAGAAGAACAGCGTGTCGCGGATAAGGTGGAGCACGCCGCTGATGTCACTGTTCTCTCGCATAAAGGCCAGGGCGGATCGCATATTCGCCAGTTCGGCATCGAGTGTCGTGTACCAGAGCTGGTCGTTGATATTGAGGATGAACTCTTGTCCGGCGCGGGTGGCAAGCTCGAGGCACCACTCCCGGTGACGGCGCCGCGTGATGTCCGCTTCTCCGGAGGCAAGAAGCGCGGCCTCGGCAAATTCGCGAACAGTATCGAGCATCGTGAACCGCTCGCTGAGCGTGGCCGGACGTGACAACTTGATCAAGCTATGGTCGACGAGCACCTCGATCATGCTGGCCGCGTCTTCCCCCGGCTCCGTCGCCACGCGTTCTGCGGCTTCGAGGGTCCAGCCGCCCGAGAAAATGGCCAGTCTGCGGAGCATGCGCTGCACATGACCGTCGAGGAGCTCGTAGCTCCATC
Organism: Thermomicrobiales bacterium; assembly: GCA_050248865.1. GTDB lineage: Bacteria > Chloroflexota > Chloroflexia > Thermomicrobiales > UBA6265 > JAHBVL01. The sequence goes on from JBFWRO010000052.1 coordinate 6,768, forward strand.
TGATCGTGCTGGCGAGTGTCTGCTGTCGCTCGGGGGCGTCTCGACGGCCGCCCGTCAAGGCGGGCAGCAGACGGTCCAGCCGTGCGAGGAGTGATTCTGGCGAGTAGACGCTGATGCGCGAAGCTGCCAGCTCGATGGCCAGCGGCAAACCATCGAGCCTCCGGCAGATTTCGGCGATGGTCGGCAACTGGTAATGATCGATCGAGAATCCGGCGTCCGCCGCCCGTGCTCGATCCAGAAACAGCTGGACCGCAGGATAGTGTTGGACGTCGTCCCATGCGTCGATTTTCGCCGGCGGCACGGAGAGTGGCGCAACAGGAACCACCTGCTCGCCTCGAACGCGCAATCGCACCCGGCTGGTAACCAGCATCGTCAGCGATGGACAAGCCGCGAGAAGCTCAGAAATCATCGGGGCGGCGGCGAGCAAGTGCTCGAAATTGTCCAGCACCAGCAGCAGATTTCGGTGGCGTAAAGCATCGCTTACCGACTGAATTGCTGAAGTCCCGCCTCCAGAATCGAGCCCCACCGCAGCGCCGATTGCTGATGGGACCAGGTCGGGCTGCTGCAGCGCGGAGAGGTCGACAAAAGCCACACCGTCGATGAATGTGCCGGCAACCCGTTGCGCCACCTCGGTGCAAAGGTGCGTCTTGCCCACTCCGCCGGGACCGACGAGCGTGATCAGCCGGTGTTCGTCATCGAGCGCCAGAGAGACGGTCAGAGCGATGAGATCGTCCTGACCGACGAGATGCGTAAGAACCGCTGGCACGGACTGGAGCCGCAGCGGCAACATCGTTGGCCTCGATCCGCCCGATCCGGGAGGTTCCGAAATGTCATCGGAAGGCGAAGGGTGGGGACGTGCAGCCGTAAAGAGGGCCGCACGATCGTCGCTGTCGATCGGCAACGAATCGGCGAGCATCCTCACGGTCTCCAGGCGAGGCGTGGCGCGTAGACCTCGTTCCAGATCGCTGATTGCCCGCACGCTCACGCCCGATTGCTCAGCCAGACCTTCCTGGGAGAGCCCGGCGTTGATCCGGTGCTCGCGTATGAGTCGAGCGATAAGCGGGAGCTGGCGGCTAGCCATATCCGGTCGGTCTCCCTGACGGCACGAACCGTCTCCGTCACCATCCTAGCACCTTGCTTTTTCGTGAATCCGTGGGCGAACGGTTAGCGATGCGTGGGTGATCGGCGTCGCGAAAGCGACGCTGTGCCGCGATGATGGAAGTGTCGAACCGAGATGGCCAGCGCCGCCGCAGAATCAGGAGAACGTTATGATCGGCCAGTCTATCGAGCAATGCTTCTCTGTCAACACATTTGAGCGGAACAGACTCTTGTCCAGCAGGCAATTGTCTCAGTCGCTGGAGACCGGCGAGCAGCCATATCGGATGAGCGTGCAGAGGAACCATTCGGTCATCAGTCGGCTTGCGGCTCACGTTCAGACATTGAGAGGTTCCGGATCACCCATGCGGATGCCCGCGGGCCGGTGAGCTGCCTCAGATTTCCTCTGCGAGCGGACCGCGATTCCGCGGTCCGTTCTTGTTGTTGCGCACGGCCCGAACTGCCTCAACTGATCTGACTGCAGTTCGCGACGGACACGACAGAAATCGGATGATGCGGTCAAATCCCGAAATGCCGTTTGAAGCCCCAGGCGTGAGAGAAAACGCCACCTGCATACGCACAGATGAACACCCCGAGAGGAAGATGCCAGACTCCGGCCCAGGAGGAGTCGCTCGCCTCGTACCCCAGCCAGGCCTGCAGGAGCGACAGCGCCAGAATCAGGCCATTCTGGACCAGCAGATGGCGACGGTAATAGCTTCCCGGTTTGGTCAACGGGAGAGTCGCCAGAATCTGGACGATCAAGGCGACGAGAAAGAGACCGCCGACGATCTCGTGGTAGTCGAGCGAATCGGCGTTGCTCTCGAACAACCACTGCCCCGCCAGGAAGGCCTGAACCACTACCAGTCCTGATGTCACCGCGGCAAGAATCTGGTAGGGAACGATCAGGTCGTGGTTCGCGACGTCGCTCGTGTCGTCGTGACTGGAGTGACGCGGCTGCATGGCAATCTCCCGGATGTCCGGTCGGTCACGAAAGCAGAAATGCGTGTGCTAATACTTATCCACGTCCAGACGAAATGCAACCGCTCGGGCACAAATCACGCACATTGGATTTGGGACGAAACGACGTGTCGCGATGTGTCGAAATTGTCCTTGCGGATACGACAAGGCAATAGGTTTGGCATTGCGAGAAAAGGAGAAGAACATGGAAAACCTGCGGTTCTCGATTTCCATTAACGCTCCCCGACAGCATGTGTGGGACACGATGCTTGGGGCCGATACCTACCTGACGTGGTCTGCCGCCGCATGGCCAGGATCGAGTTTCACGGGTGACTGGTCCGAAGGGTCGGAAATGCGGTTCGGAGGGGAAGGTGGCGGCACTGCCGCCAGAATCACCGAGTCTCGCCCGCCGGAGCGCCTGTCTGCCGAGCATTTTGCGGTCATCAGCGCCGACGGAACACTCGATCGTGACAGCGACATGGCCAAAAGCTGGATCGGCTCGACTGAGACCTACACGTTCGATGAGCACAATGGAGCGACCGAAATTGTGGTCGATCTCACAGTGCCGTTCGACTGGGTTTCGGAGTTCGAGGAGAGCTGGCCGAAGGGTCTGCAGGCGCTGAGGGAACTTGCAGAAAGCCGAACCGCCTGAGCTCCGCCGTCCCCCTAATCACATTGCGGTACTCCACTATCCTGGTCCGGCGCAGCCGCGGTCGGCCCGCGATGCCCCCCGCTGACTGGGTCTGGCCAGGGTCTCACTTTCACTCGCGTTCCAGTTGTTTGGGGGCGTGTTCCGGGAGTCCCCCGCCAATCTTCAGGTGTTTGCATAGGCCCAATTTTTCCCAGTTCGGGAGTATTGCAATCGCCGTGACGCGGGCTTACCATGAAAAACGGACTCAGCGAAGAAACCATGCACGACGCGGTGCTCGAGTGAAGGCATGCATCGATATGCGTCACTGTGGCGATTGTTCTTTTGGGATCAGGTGCTTCCTGCCCTGCCACGCAATTCGTGTTCGCTTTTGTTGAGATAGCCGTGAATCGTCAATTCAGAGTTCCCCGTATGACAGCGCATTACTGATCGTTCAATCAGGCGTCGGATGTCGATCTTCGCCAGGGGGGTAATCGTGTTGACCAACCATTCCTCTTCCCGCAATCGGTCGATTCCGTATCTCCGGCTTGCCATGTGGTTCGGCGTTTTCACGTTGCTCTTGTCCGTGGCCAGCCAGATCATTTCGGTGCAGTCCGCGGAAGCCCAGTCGCAGGCGCTGCTCGATCTGCAGGGCGACGGCGTTCAGTCCACCATGGTCTACATCGATAAATACGATTGCCCGACTGGGTTCGACTGGTCGCAAGCGTCATATGAGCAATTGGCGCAGGGATGCGCGGTCAACCAGACCCCCGTCAACATTGCTGTCAACGGCGAGACGCAGTCCATCAGCGGTGGCGGTCAGTGGGGCCCATATGACGATCTCACCAGCTACGACATTGGGGAGGAGGAGCGGCAAGGCTACGCACCGCCTCAGGTCTTTTGCGGGAATTTCGTCCCCGACCAGTCCCAGCCATCACTGAATTACGTGGGAGTCACGAGCTTTTTCAATTGGCAGATTCAGCCTGGCGAGTCTGTCTACTGCCAATTGTTCAACTATCAGCTTGGTGGACAGTTCGGCACCATCATTTTGCACAAGCTTGCCTGTCCAGATAGCTGGGA
>JBFWRO010000053.1:0-10427 GCA_050248865.1 Thermomicrobiales bacterium
TGGCCGCTGACGTGCTGATCGGCCCCTCCGCGCGTCTGCGCAGCGACCCCCTCATTCAACCCACCCCGCAGGACACCGGAATCGGCGACATCCTCGGGCCAGGCTCCGGCCACCACATCGACAATGTAAATCTCTTCGAATGCCGGCTCGACCAGGCGAAATGCGGACTGGATGGGCTGACCGTCGTATGTGATGGTGGCGGGAATCGGCTGGTCCGGACTGACTGCCGCGAATCCATTCCCCGCCAGGGCGTCCCGCAGACGTTGCCGGTCCTCCAGCGTCGACTCTCCCGAAACGGACATGACCGACGCAGTCACCGCCCGGCCGTAGCGTCTGGCCAGGTAAATTGCATTGGCGTCTTCACTAAGCACCCCGGCGGCGTCGACGAGGATGACGGCAACGATAGCGGCGACCATGCCGGCAATCGCCGCCAGCGTGCGCAGCCACTTCGTGCGGACATCGAGCCAGGCTGCGATAAGACTGCCGATCATGCCGCGTGCTCAGGAGCAAAGCGCCCATGCTCCAGCGTGAGCACGCGATCGGCGCGTGCCGCGACTTCGGGGTCGTGCGTCACGAGGATGAGCGAGGTGCGATTCTGACTAACCAGATCGAACATGAGGTCGAGGATCCTTTCGCCGGTCGAAACGTCGAGTGCGCCTGTCGGTTCATCCGCCAGCACGATCCTGGGATTCCGGACCAGCGCCCGGGCGATCGCCACCCGCTGCTGCTCGCCACCGCTCAGCAGATGCGGCATCGAGCTGGCGCGTTCGGCAAGCCCGACCTGTTCGAGTAATTCAGCGGCCCGCCGATTTCGCTCCCGGCGCTCGGCGCGACCGGCGAAGAGCAGCGGTTCGGCAACGTTCTCCAGCGCGGTGCGCCGGTCGAGCAGATGGAACTGCTGAAAGATGAACCCCAGCTTTTCGCCGCGCAGTCGAGATCGATCCCGGTCGCCGAGGTTTCCGACATCCACACCCTCCAACCGGTATTCGCCCGTGGATGGTGTATCCAGAAGCCCCAGGATGTTCAGCAGCGTCGATTTGCCGGAACCCGACCGGCCGACAATGGCGGTCACGCTGCCATCGGTAACGGTCATGTCGAGCTCGCGCAGGACATCGATGTTCTCTCCAGATGGCAACCTGAAACGTCGCGAGACCGATTCGAGCTCGATGAGCGCGCTCATTGGGAAGCGCCCGATTGCGCCTGACTGAAATCGAACTGGGTGGGGTAGGCAAGAACCTGCTCACCGGGCTCGAGGCCACCAGCAATCTCGATGTTGTAGATATCGGAAACGCCGAGTGAGACCGGACGGAGCTCGGTCGCTCCGTCCTCATGCACGACGATAACTTGTCCGCTCTCGAAACTGCCGAGCACGGCCGTCACCGGCAGGGCTTGGACCTCGGTCGGCGTGTCCATTTGCAGTACCATGGTGCCGGTCAAGCCGGCCACCACGCGAACATCTTCGGGGATCTCGCAGCGCATCGTGACGTTCAGCGTTGCCGGTCCGAGCTGGCTCGCAGCGGGAACCGGCATTGCCTCACCTGAGCCCGCCTGCCCTAGCCCAGCCCACGCGCAGGTGAATCCCGACGGACCGCCATCGATTAGCGCCTTCACCCCCACCGGCGGATCCAAGAGCCGATAGGCCAGATCGGCCGAAGGGGCGGGCGCCTCCAGCAACCATGCATCACCCTCCTGCACCACCACGGCATTGGCCGAAACAACCGGCACGATCGTTTTCGCGCTCATCTCGACGGTTTGCCGGTCAATGAGCGCCACCGGCGGCAAGGGGGCGATGACATCGGATCCCGAGTCACCGTCGCTCGTCGCCTTCGTCACGAAGTACGCCACCGCCGCGGCGAGCGCCGCGCAGATGACGAGAAGGATCAGCAAATCGGACCGTTTCCCCGAGGCGGTCATGCGAAAACGACACCCCGTCCAGACGCCATCACTGCAGTCACGGAGACGTCGTACCGGATCGCAATGGACATTGCGGAGTTGTCAGTCTGTGGCTCCCAGGGGATCGTGGCGCAACCCAACCCATCGATTTGCGCTTGCAGGGGGGCAGGGTCACCGAGTTCGGCTCTGTCAACGGCATCTCCCACGGTTTCCTGAAGGCTAGCTTGTTCCGGATGTGCACCTAGCGTCGTCCTCAGATGGTCCACGCTCTGTGAAATCAGATCCTGGTCGCCGGAGAACAGAGCGTCTCGCAGTGCGTATTGCCAAGCGCAAAGCGAGGTAATCATCAGCAACGTTCGCTCTGAACCATTTTCATAGAACACAGGAAACTTCTTGGCTTCTTCCTCGATTCCCCTGACAAAGATGTCCAGATCGAGTTGGTAGTCAGCGGGCCATTCGTTGGATGCATAGGATGCCCGCAACGCCTCTATCAACTCGAGGTGGGTCAGAAGACCGTCACCGTCACTGTCAAAGCTGGACGACTGCGGAGTTGGTATTTCCCCTGTCACATCGATTGGCGGGTTCTCCCGGAGAACGGGATCATCGGGCCTGGGAGTCCCGATGATTACTCCCTCGGGCATTGCAGGTTGCTCGTCTGAACCGTCGTTCAGCTGTTGTGCGATATCTGCTTGTGGCGAACCCGTAGGCGCCCCGGTGACCAGTTCACTGGCTGACGGTGATGCTTGCTGAGCCGTAGCCGAATCGACCGGCGTGGCAATAGGCGCGCCGGAGTCCATTGTCGTTTCGGTCTCAGGCGTCGATCGGGAGGCATCATTCTGGGTCGGTGCTGGCGTGCTGGTGCTCGAGCTGCCGCCGCCGCAGGCTACGAGCGATAGAAGCAGGATCGCGCACAGCGCAGATAATCGTAGGGGGGGGGCGACGATCCGCGAGGAAGGGATGGTTCTGACGCCATTGACGAGCAATGTTCTCTCCAGCATGTAAAAAGAGATTATCGGAAACATCTCCTTACGTCAAACCGTTGAGCTGTGCGCAATCGTGTGGAGCGTATGGGGCAGGAGCACCAGGATCCTGACGCCAGAGTCGTCCGGTTCGAAATCGCCACGCCGCGACGGCGGCCTTTAGCCACGGAAAGACCCGAAGCCGAATGCGGACTCGGGTCTTTCTTCCAAAACAACCAGGTCGTTGACAGTGAGCAGATGCTATTCCTCCACGATCATCGCCGTGACCATGCCGAACATGCCGTGCTTGCTCTCGGCGTGGATGAGCACCATGGTCGCCAGTAATACCGTGCCGCTCGGCTGACCGCCAGGTTCGGTCCGAGCGAGAGCGGCGAACCCGGTCAACGCGTCGATGAGCTTGCCAACCAGGCCATCATCTCCGGGGTCGGCGCTCTGCTACTACGGCGCCCATTAGCCAAGTGTGGAGTACAATGCCAACTCGCTGAGAACGTCATTGCCTGCGTCGCGCCGTCCTCGGCTGGCGATCGTCGAATCAGATCCCGTGTCCTGCCAACAGTCGTAAGGAGGAGTCGTGACCAAATTACGCGCCAGCAATCCGTCGACCGTGGCCCCACCGATGGGTCCGTACAGCCAAAGCGTCCAGGTGCCCGCCAACGCCCGATGGCTGGTAACCGCCGGTCAGATTGGAGTTCGGCCGGATGGGACGATCCCCGAGGGAAACGAGGCTCAGCACGAGCAGGACTGGCAGAACACCCTGGCCCACCTTGCCGACGCCGGCATGGGTCCAGAGAACCTCGTGAGGCACAACGTCTACTCGACCGATCCTGAGGGTCTGAAGTTTGTGAAGGCCCATCGAGATCGATTCCTCTCGCCAGATCACACTCCAGCGTCGACCTGGTTGGTGGTCAGCGCACTGGCCAGTCCGGATTTGCTGGTTGAGATGGAGACCATCGCCGCCAAGGCCGATTGAGCAAGAGGTCGATCTCGCCAGGGCGACTCAATCAAACACGAGACCGGGGCCAGTTCCGCCCCGGTCTCTTCCTTCATATAGGCAGGCAGTTCACGATGCAGAACTCAAGCAAGTCTATTCTTCGACCACCATCGCCGTGACCATCCCGAACATGCCTGTCTTGCTTTCGGCATGGCTGAGGACGTGGCAGTGGAAGGCCCACACGCCAGGCTCATCTGGCTCGGCGATGCAATCGACCCGCTGACCAGGCGCGATATTCACGGTGTCCTGCCAATACGGCTGGGGCAACGCATACCCGTCGAGCGCCACGACCCGCATCGGGAAGCCGTGCAAGTGCATCGGGTGAATCATCAGCCCTTCGTTCATGAACCGGATCAGGACCTTCTGCCCGACCTTGGCCACCACGGGCTCCGTCGCGGGAAAGCTCTTCCCATTCAGGCTGTAGCCGCCGATTGGGCCGTCGTTCAGAATCATCGTGTAGTCGACATCGACCTGATAACGCTTCGACTCGTCCTTCTCTTCCACGATGAATGCGCCCAGCAATCCCTTGGTCACCTGCTCCGCGGAGTTGTGGTGCGAGTGGTACATGTGCGACCCCGCATTACCCTCTTTGATCGTGAACTCATATGTGAACGACTCGCCCGGTTTGATCGGCTGCTGCGTGATGTACGGCACGCCATCCATCGCGTTTGGCACCCGCAAACCATGCCAGTGAATGACGGTCGATTCCGGCAGCTCATTCTTGACGATGAAGCGGCAGGTATCCCCCTCCGTGACCCGAATTTGCGGGCCGGGAACAACGCCGTTGTAGGCAAAGGCTTCCACCGTTTTGCCAGGAAGGTACTCCCAGTCGATGACGCTGCAGGTCAGATTGAAGACCTTGACGTCGCCATCCATCTCGAACTCGAGAGGCTCACCCCCTTTGCCGGCCGTTGGCGCGGGAAATGAAGCAACTCCCGCCTCATGCATGGTATCCATTTCATCGACCGTAAGGTCGCTTTGCGCGGCCGACGATGTCACCACCGTCGTTTCGTGGTCATGGGAACCCGTTGCCGATGCGACCACTGAAGAGGAATTGCCGAGCACCTGCGTTGCCGCACCGGCGGCGCCCACCACACCAATGGCGCCGAAGGCCCCCATCAAACGCCGTCTGCTGACCGTACTCAATTCCGAAGAAGCCACCAGTCACTCTCCTTTTGCGCGTCAGGATCATCCGATACGGGCGAACCCCCTGGTCCTCGACCCGAACCGTTACAAAGGAAGGATCGCAGCCCGGAAGCAACGCACTCATTGCAACGGCAATCTCCCACGTTACAACTTTGTGACAAGTTTCACAAATATATCGTCTGCGCTGGAGAGTTCATCCGCTCCCCCGCACAGACCAGGACGTGAACGCATAGGTCCGCACGCACCGGCAATGCGGATGCAGCGGAGGGACTGGCCCTTCGCCGATCGGCCAGGCGCGACCCGCGTATGGCGCGCAAACAGGACATACGCGTTCATCGAAGGCGGTCTGCCAGCGGGTCCAGAGTGTGGGTATGTATGTCCGGCTGGAAGACTCCACGCCGGTCGCATTGCTGATCACCGTCTGCGCCAGCGCCCGAACCTGGTCGGCCCACGACGGCGCAGGTTGCCGGCGTTGGGGACGTTCCGCCACCCGGCCGCCATCGCCGAGCCATCCTATCGGCATGCTGTATTCCTCCCGCTTCGAAAGCAAAGCGATGTGAGACAATGCCCGGTCGAATGTGCATTCGTCTGTTCGTTCAGAAAGGCTACGTCGTTGAAGAAGATTGCTGGAATGAGGATTTCCGCCGCCCTGCTCCTCGTCTCCATCCTCATGCTGGGCTCGGGTCTGTTCCTGCACCCATCCGGAGCGCAGGAGCAAGGTGAAACCCAGGCATTCGAGCTTGGCGATTTCGATGAGATCAACCTGCGCGGCGCCGGTCGTGTCACGATCACGCTCGGCGACGAATCCCGGGTTGAAATCACCGCGCCGCAGAGCGTCAGCAGCCTGTTCAGCGTGCGGGTCGAAGATGGTGAGCTGATCGGCGGCTTCGGGGCCTCTGTCGCGTTCGATCTGCTGACCGCCGGGGACATCGAATACGCCATCACCACCCCCTCCCTGACCTCTCTCGACCTGCAAGGTCCCATGCAGGCCACGCTGGATGGCCTGACAGTGGAGGAGTTCGACCTCGAGTTGTCTCTTGCCGCTCAGGCGACAGTGTCCAACCTGAACATCTCCCGGCTGGAAGCCGATCTCGAAACGGCATCGACCGCGACCCTCTCCGGCATCGCCACAACCCAGGACATCGAGCTCAGCAGCGGCGCGACGTATGACGCCGCCGAACTCGACTCGGTCGATGTCGCGGTAGACCTGGCGACTGCCTCGACCGCCACCGTACGCGCCTCCGGCACGGTATCGGGTGCTGTCCGCTCGGCGTCGACGCTCAACTACCTGACCGAAGGCGCCACCGTCACGGCGGAGTCGCGCAGCGGCGGCTCGATCGTCGAGCTCCCATTCGTTCCCCTGACGGGGATAGCGTCACCGGTCGCTGCAACGCCAGAGGCAGCCACGCCGCAGGCAGCAGCGCCGCAGACGTTCGACGTCGCGATCTCTCAGTTCACGTTCAATCCGGCTACGCTCGAAATTCATGTCGGGGACACCGTGACCTGGACCAATAACGACATGTTTCCTCACGACGTCGCCCAGCTTCCCAAGGGCAGCGGATTCTCATCGCCAACCTTTGGCAAGGGAGAGTCATATTCCGTGACATTCGACACCCTGGGCACCTATGACTATTTCTGCGCGTTGCATCCGATCATGCTTGGCACGATCGTCGTCGTCGAATAGCGCCTCGAAACGCCATCGGAGGCCCTGACCTCCAGACTCTCGGGCTGACTCGTCCGCGATCCAGCCAACCGCTACTCCGCAATCCAGCCTCCTGTCGCCCGGCGGCGACGGGAGGACATCAGCTTTTCCGCTTCCCGGGTATGACGCTCCGCGACTCTGGTCAATGTCAAACCGGCGGATTCGGCGCCTCGCTTGCCAAGCTCGACCGCTCTTCGCAGGAGCGCCGACGCCGCCCCCAGCAGGACCACGATCTCCTCGTCGCCCTGCCGGATTTCGACCGCATCGCCATCGTTCCCGGGCAACTGGCGGCGTCCAAGATGGTCGATCTCCCACGCACCAGCGGCAGCCGGTCTGCTCAGCAGGAGTTCGCCGTTCCACCATCGCCAGGACTGGGAGGCCGCGAGACCGCTGCCGGTGGCGTGACCGCGTTGTTGCGGCAGCAGCTGCCCCGATCCATCCCGCACCGCCAGCACCTCACTGCGCTCCAGATAGGGCGAGACGGGCACGGACATCAGTCCCTCAGTGACCGCCAGCGTGAGTGTGCGCTCGGCCGGAAAGCGGATGCCGTAGTGAGAGAGCGCTTCCGCCAGGACATCGTTCAATGTCGCGTCATCCCACAAGGGTGTCCCCGTCGTGTCCTCCAGCCGCCGCCGGAGCATCGTGCGCAGGTCGGCGCGAGAGCTCATTCGATTACCTCCGTTCATAATGATATACACGGAAAAGTTATTGTGATACAAGTGGGAAGTCGGGTGCCGGCGAGCGTGTACTTGTCCAACCTGAAGCGTTGTCTCTCATCGTCGTTTCGCTCTTGTCGAGGAGAAACATATGAAACGGTTTAGTTTGATTCTCGTGGTTTTGTCATTGTTCCTGGGATTGTCGGCGCCGATCTCTGCCCAGGACGCCAGCCCCGAAGCGCAAGCTTCCCTCCTCGCAAATCTCGGATTCGAGGACCTCATCATGGAAACTGACGGGCTGGACTTCTCAATGCCCGCCACAGTCGAATCAGGCAGGTTCCGATTTGTGATCAACAATGTCAGTTCCGACCGGTCGGCAGACGTGGTTTTCGCTTTGGTCCCTGACGGAATGACATCGGATGACGTCATTGCTCTGGCGAGGGCAGCCGATCAGCAGGATGTTCCACCAGCGGAGGTCTTTTCATTGACCTTTGCAGGGGGAGCGTACGCGTTTCCTGAATCGTCTGGCGATTCAATCCTGACCCTTACCCCTGGCGACTGGGTCATCGACTTCTCAGCGTATAGCGAAACAGACGATTCGATCTCGTTCGTGACGGTTTACAAGAAGATTTCGGTCACGGGAGAACTTCCCAATTTGACCGAACCTGCAGCTGATGTTGTCGCTGTTGCCAGTGACTTGCAGTTCGATATGCCAGAGACGATTGCCACTGGACCCCATGTCTGGCAATTCACGAATGCGGGGTCGTTTCTGCATCACATGGTCATTTATCAGTACCCGGGATTACTGACCGAAGAACAGGTACAGGCCGGCTTGAACATGCGCTTCGGGGTTCCGGCGACTCCGCAGGCAAGCCCGGTCGCTGCAATCGACCCTGAGCAATATGTCTTCACCACTCAGGGGCAGCTGCTGTCGAGTGGCCAGTCGAACTGGTACCAGATCGATCTGTCTCCCGGGACTTATGTCGTTTTTTGCTTCCTCTCCGGGCCAGGTGAAGTGCCGATGCACGCCCTGATGGGAATGTTCAAAATCTTTACTGTCGAGTAGCGCGTAACTGGTCCGGCGTACAGGCGACCCTGGCATTCGACCAAGGAAGCAGGGGTCGCCTGTTCGCTGTCCGTCGCGTAGCAACACCGTCGATCAATCAAGCAGCCAGCGAGCTCCTCATTGCGTCGAAGTCAACTCGATGGGTTCCTGCCGAATCCGCTCCAGCTCCGCGTCCGGATCGCTGCCGCCGAGTGCGGCGATCGCCGAATGCCGGCTTTGAATGCCAGACTCGACCAATGCCACCGCATTGCGCACCGCCGCATCCCGATCGCTTGGCAACACCGGTGGCCAGAGCGTCTCCGTCTGCCGCAGTCCCCCGAGTTCGTGTCCGCCGAATCGCTCGAGCAGGTCGAGCAGACGCGCATTCCGCTGCTGATAGAAGGCATCCCACTCTTGCCGCTTGCGGGCAACCTTCTGGATCAGCGGTTGCACCTCGACCTCCAGCGCCGCACCCGAAATCGTGCGGCCCGAGTCGCCAAAAGCCGTCCGCGGCGTTTCGCTCAGATCGTGCAACGCCCGGTAGAGCAAATTGATGTAATCGACATGCAGCGACACCCCGCCGCTGCCGAGCAGGTCGAGCAGGTAGGCCCGGGAGTCCTTCGGCAGTTCCCAGCGGGCTCCCGGTCCCACCGTGATCCCCTCCGAGCTGTCGACGTTCTCCAGCACGGCAATCGGCGCGCCGGAGAGTTGCAACACCCTGGCCAGCACGCTCATCCGCGCGTTCAGCTCCTGGCAGATGTCCAGCAGATCGGTGAGATCCGACTCACCCCAGAACGATTGCGGCCGCGTGTTGCTGGAAACGACCACATACGGGATCCACCCATACGGATTCGGCTCATCTCGCAGCACCTGCCCGTCGACGACCACCCGCCACTGCTCGGCCGTCCAGATCTCGACGACCTCCGCCATCCGCTCCGCATCGATCGCAGTCCCGGCCAGCTCCCGCAGCGGCGCTCCCTGCATGGCATACCGCTGGATCATCTGCACGACATGGCGGGGCCGGTCGGGCAGGGTTGCCGCGCTAAGAGTGGCTGGATCGACCGCCGCAACCACCGGCGCACCGGCGGCTGCATCCCAGGTGACCTTGATCGCTGCATCGCCAAGCACTGAGGCCTCGATGCAGAGGTCGGCATCCAGCCGCGCCAGCGCGCTGTGGCGAACGGTTTCCCGCAGCAGCGCTTCCGCCAGATTTCCGCGCGCGTCGTCCCCGCGACCCGGCACGGAAAACCCCACCGGCGCCGCAAAGACGTAGGCGGCGACCTTCCTGACCAGCGCTCGCGCATAGTTGAACGTCAGCCGCACCTCCCCAGGTTGCCGGCGCGCGGGCCACTGGGCGCCGTCGTAGAACGTGGCAAGTTCGGCATACCGGCGGTAACGCCTGACATCCTCCTCGGACAGTCTCTGGCCAACCGCCGATTGGTGAACGGAAGCCTTGTGGACGGACATGCTGATTGCTCCTTGTTGGTATTGAATCCCAGCGTTCTGAAGGTTTTCTTGAAGCTTCGGAGTACCTGCGGAAGTGCCATGATGAGAAACCGATATTTACGGTATTTCCGGCAGCTCCTGGGATAGCACGAACGTACGCGATTTCACACGTTATGTCACCACAATTGCGTGCTTCGCGCGGAACGTTCACCTTGACAGGGTGCCGGGCAGTCCCTATGCTCGGTCAAACAAGAGATGGATCTGGGTTGTCTCTGGACAGATTCGCTTGCATTGGGGCGAGCGGACGACAATCGTCTGGAGTGCCAGCCACCCGCAACCGGTCCGGAAGAGAGGGCAAATGGACGACAAGAAATTCGATAGCCTTGCCAAGCTCGTTGGCAAAGGGGCCTCCCGCCGCACAGTCTTCAAAGGGCTGTTTGGTCTGGGGGGCGCCGCCATTGCCGGCGGGGTTTCCTCCGACGGCGTGGATGCCCGTGGAATCGGCACCAGTCCGACGAGTTCACCCGTGACAACGGCCTCCTGCCAGCTGCCCAGGCAGTTGTGCGGT
>JBFWRO010000054.1:0-10404 GCA_050248865.1 Thermomicrobiales bacterium
TGCAGACGAGCAGCGGCATCACCGTCGATTGGCGCAAAGCCGAAGCTCTGGCCAGCATCGCCCAGATCCAGGCTGTCAGCGATCCCGCCGCGGCCCTGCAGACGGCCAGCGGCATCACCGTCGATTGGGTCAAAGCCGAAGCTCTTGCCAGCATCGCAGTTGCGGTGTTACGTGGCCGTATGACATTGGACGAACCCTTAGTGCTCGCTACGTTGCTGGCATGCGCTTATCACGAACGATCGGCAATACGGGCATGTTCGGCCCTCGCCGAGAAGTTCCCGCACTACGCGGCAGAAGTCGCAGCCGAGATAACAGGTTTCTCATAGGCACGATAGGTCTATCCTTGCTATTGCACGCATCTAGACGGCTTCAACACCTGGAGCCAGGCACGGTCATCTTCATCGTTCCAGCAAGCCGATCCGTCTGCGCCCCGCGATCAACCTTTCCCCACGGCGGGTGCCGCCGGGATCGGCGACCTGCCAGCGTCTGGCGATCAGCAGAGGATGACGCTGGGTAATGTGGAGGTCGTGCTTTGCGGGCAACACGCTGATCACCAGAACCGGTCCGTTTCCGGCCCGGCCTGCCTGAGGCGCTCACCCTGTCCCGCGTGGGGTTTCTTCCATAATTGCAGCGCTCCTCCGTCACCAGACGACAATGAACGCTATCCGCCGCCTTCGCCAGCCGTCATGGGATAGAACACCGACACCACTGTGAGGTTGCTCCCCGGTGTCGAGCTGCCAACCTGCTGGATGTCCACCCGCAGCCACGTGCCTCCGGGAACGTCGACCGTTAGACCTGAGGTCGCCCCGTAGTTCTCACCGGCCGCGATCTTCACCGTCCCCAGCGTGTCATTGTCATGCGTTTCGACATCCACGACGATGCTCGATCCTGTCGGTGCAGTCACCACATACGCCTGGATCTCACGCAGCTGGCACTGATGCGGGAAATAGCACGACGGCAGCAGCAGCGACGTCGCCACGGTCCCGGCATCGATCCACTCCTTGGTAAACGGATCCTGGAGGTGCGGGACAGCATCCCGCCGCAGCCTCCGGTCCTGCCCAAACGCATACCGGATCGACTGCCGCTGCACGATCACTTCCGGCGGCTCACTCGCCTTCGCCACTGGTTCGAAAATTCGGACCAGTCGCTCCTGCAGGCTCATCAGGCGCTTCCACCCGGACCCGGTAGCACCGGCGCACCTACCCCGCAATAGGTCAGCGTCAGGTCAGTCACTTCATAATCGTCCTGTCCGTCCGGGTTCCCTCCTGAGATCAACCGGATCTCCGCCGCCCCCGCCTTCAGGCTGCCCGGCATCGGGAGCCTGAACGGTGTCCAGTACGTGTCCGGCGTGTAATTGCGCTGACGGTTGCTCTCCTCGTCCAGCGTCGGCAGCTCCACCGATCCCACCCGCCGCAGCTCGTTATCACCCGTCGCGGGTTCAGACGGTTCGGGCAGTTGCCACACTTCCACGACGCTACCAGTCGACGGTGATCGATTGTTGTAACTGTTCGTTCCGTGGGCGATCCCTGACAGCGCCACGCTCGTGTACTCGGCATCCGGCACCCTGATGTCGATCGTCACACTGGTGCCGTCCGGCGTGGGATCCCGGTACCGGCTGATGATCTGATTTCCCAAATGGTAGGCGTCCGCGCTGCCGATCGACTCGCTCACGCAATCGTCACCGGCTGGCAGGGCTTCGCCGTTCCCGCTCCATGTGCTGATCGTCGTCACGAAACCCCGGTCGTCGACATCATGATCGACGCTCAGGAGCCACCGCGCCTCTGACGTCACCTCCATGCTGGCGCTCGTGAGGGTCACGACTTCACCCGGCATCAGCAGCGGGTTCCCTCTGACCTCGAGCGTCTCCCGCACATCCGGCGCCGCGTGGTCATGCTCCATGACGTTGCGGCAACCCTCGGCCAGCGTGTCCGTGGTCAGCAGCCCGTCAGTGATGGTCTCTTTGCGGTATCCCAGGGGCGGCAGATACGCGCTGTCCGCCACCGCCTCGGCAATACTTCGGACCTGTACCGCCACACCATCGGCGTCCGTGTAGCTGGCGCCCTCCACCACCCAGTAGGTGCGCATCGGTCGCACATCGACCGACTGGGAAAGCCGGAAGCAGTCGACGCCCTCGCTGAACGTCCAGGCTGCGGTATCGACCGGCAAGCCGCTGACCCGTGATTGCCGGAACTCGCCGTCTGGCCGGTCATACTGCCGGTAGCCGAACAACCCGGCGGCCCTGTCGCCAAACGACCGCGGCGACGTCCGGGCGTCGATCGTGACGGCCCCGCCCTCATGTTGTGGATTGCCCCCCAGCATGATCTCGCTACCGCTCGGCAGATAGGTCTCCTCCGAGCGGTACGCCGGCACTTCCCGGTGCTCGCAGGTCCCCCGGAAAACCTCCTTCAGGGAGATCGGCCCATCGAACTGCAGCCCCGTCTCGTCCGGATCGACCAGGTAGTAGCTCCACCCCACGCCCGTGACCCGGATCCACTTTCCCTGATCATCGATCGCCAGCGAGTGGTTCGGGATCACCCCATGGAAGATGCGATGAACTTGTCCAGGATACCCAGCCTCGACTTCGATCTCGGCCATCAGATCAAGCGAGGCGGGACGCGGCGCCGGCAACACCACGCTGACGCGACCCAGCGCGGCGTCGACGCTGTGGGATGTGTGCGCTTCGGAGATATCGACTGGTTCTCCGCCGATTCGGCAGTACAGCCGGACCGGCAGATTACTGGCGGCCAGCGCGTCCCCCATCGTCGCAAACGACACGCTCACTGCTCGTCATCCTGAGCGAAGCCGAAGGACCTCCCGCCGCAGCGGCTTCCAATACCCATCACTCCGGCCTCTCGTTTCGATGAAACCGCAGCGTCGTCTCGATGTACTCGCCATCACCCGCCAGCGGCTGCCCCACATCCATCAGGATGATCTCGGTGACACGGGTGTAGATGCGGCCAAAATAGTTGACCTCCTCTACCGACCGCACGCCGTCCACCGCCGGCGTCTGCGCCAGTTCGCACACCCGCCGCGGAACCTGCAGAATGCCGGTCGTGCCGATCAGCGCCTGAATCGCCGCATAGTCCGCTCTGTCCTGGAACTCCGCCGAATACGAGAGGACCATCGGCCCCCGTCCCATCTGGAAGGTGATCGACCGGTCCGACCCGGGGATATGGCGGGTCGGCGCGATGTTCGGCTGGCTCCAGCCGGACAACCGCACATCGTTGCCGGTGCCAGACCGGATGGCGAAATGCACGCCGGCGAAGTTCGTGTGCGTCATCTCGAGCAGATGCGGCGCCGTCATGACAGATGCTCCAGCCTGTTGTTCGCCATCGCCTTGATCATGGCCGGGGCGATGGCTCGCCCAACCTGTTCGATGAAGTCATCAATCCCCATGACAGTCCCGTTGTTGATGAAGGTGAACCCCCCACCGCCGCTTTCCGTCACGCCCATCGATCGCGTTGCCGGAGCGCTGAACACCATGTCCCCTGGCATCAGACCCCGCACCGCCGGCCCCCGCATCACGGCAGAGCCGCCTTCCGCGAACTTCACCAGTTCGTGGCCATGCTCCGCCGTCAAGGCCGGGATGGGACCGCCTTCCGAGCGACGTACCATCCCGCCATCGGCCAGCTGAAACCCGAACCCCGGTGTGCCCACACTTACGTGCTGAGTCGTCACGGTGATCGTCCGGTCATATAGACCGTCGAGCAGCCCCCGGATTGCCCGCAGTCCCATCGATGCGTTATCGACCAGGTCGGCTTCTGGCGTCGCCGTGTAGTCGTTCAGGAGATCGAGTGAGTCCCGCAGGAAGTCGAGCTCGGCTGCAGCCGCGTCCGTTGCCGGATCGACAGTGGGAGATGCAATGGTGTCGTCGAGACCATCCAGTAGCTCCGAGAGGCTAGCAAAATCCGTCACCGCAGGACCGGTATCGGCCGCGACCGGAATCACGATCCCGTCCTGCGTGATGTCCAGCAGCCCCTCACCCTTTATTCGCTCTCCGATCATCTGGGCGAGCCCTGAACGATCGAATTCCAACTGCACGTCCACGGTAACTTCGTAGTCGCCATCCAGCACCTCGGTCAGTTCTTCGTCATCGACGGCAAGCGCCAGAGCGATGCCTGGTTCACCGAGCATCGCATCAGGGCCGCCGCCGGCTACGTCCTGAAACATCGCCCGCGCATCGGCCACCGCGTCTTCCACCGACGCCTGAAACGCAGATGTGTCGGCCCCCACGAAGATCGTGATGAATGTGTCGTTCAGCGCCGTGATCGCGTCGGTCAGCTCCTGGATGGGATTCATCGCCCCGTCAGTGTTGACCGTGATGACCAGCTCGCCGTTCTCGTCGACCGTCGTGGCAATCAGCCCGATCGATTCCAGCATCGACCGCAGAATCGGGTCCGCGATTGCCGCGTTCTCGATCATGGGTACGAACATCTCGTCTTCGATCCCCGACAATGGCAGCATTGCCAGCTCGTAGGCCTTCGCCGCCAGCGCGGTGTCCATGAATCCCAGCGCCACCAGTTGCTGGTCGGCGGGCATGTCTCGTAACTGATCCATGAAGATCGCTTGCTCTGCCGTGAGCTCTGCGATCAGCGGTGCCTGCTGCTCTTGAATGCCGAGCACTGCTTCCTGAATCTGCTGGTTGGCATACGTAATGATGCCGATCTCTTCCTGCACATCCCTCGACTGCCCCAGCGCCACGACCCACTCCTCGACGCCCTGGGTCTGATCGGCGATGGCGTTCGTGTTGCTGACGACAACCCGAAACGCGGTAGTCAGCCGGTCAGCGGTGCCGTTGACTGCCGCGTCGATCTCAGCGAAACGTTGTTCGATGATGGCGGCGTAGGCGTCGATGGCCGCTTGCTCAGCTTCGAGGATCGCGCCGACATTGCCGAGGCCTGGCAATCGAATATCCCCCAGCGCCGCCGCGGCATCCCGGATGTTGTCAACGTTGAACGCTGATTTGGCCGCGTTCAGCTTCGTCAGCGCAGCCGATTGCACGTCAAGTGCTGTTGTCAGATCAGCGACATTCGCTGTGAAAGCTTCTGGTGACATCTCGCCGGAATCGAGCAGGGTGAGATATTCGAAGAGACGCGCCCGCGCTTCCTGACCAGCCTCGCCAGACGCCAGCATGATTTCATTGATGTCGCCCATCGCTGCGTTGACGGCTTCAGCAGCAGGTGAGAGGTCTTGCAACTGGTTCTCGACGCCGTTCATGGCGTCGTCCCATTCGCGCATCGTTACCACGCCATCAGACGCGATCTCATCCCATCCGAGCATCATCTTTTCAGCTTCGCTCAGATGTGAGGCAAATTCAGCGATGCCCTCGGCACCTATCGCGCCTGCGCCCTTGTCGAGCGAATAAATCAGAATGCCGAGTTCCTCGCGCCGCTCATAGAGTGCGTTCAGAGCGTCAAACCCAGTTGTGACATCCTCCAGCAAGTCAGTAATTCCCAGCGCCGTGCCGGTGAGTTGCCCTTCCTCACCGAGCCTGACGATCAGGTCGTACACGCTTTCCAGATTCTCCGCCGCCGCTTCCGTGGCGATCGGCGCGTCTGATCCCAGAATGTCGAACAGCTCCGACAGCGCCAGCCCGGCCGTCAACGCAGCTGCCGCCAGTCCCACGGGACCAGCCAGCCCTCCCGCAAGCCCCGCGGCGCCGAGCAACCGGTGTAACGAAATCCCCGCATCGACGACCTGTTTCAGCGCCGCTCCCATGATCCCCAGCTGCAGCGCATTGTCCGCCGCAAACGCACCCAGCTGTCCCAGCGGACCCAGCCATCCCCCTGTCTCCCGGGCGTTCTCGGCCAGCTCGTTCTTCATCCGGGTCAGCCAGCCATAGAAATCACCGGCCTGCTCGGCTGCAGCCCCCTGGTACTCAGCCGTTTCGTTCATCAGACTGTTGAAACGCTCGAGCGGGTTGTCTCCCTCCAGCACGATCCCCATGTTGCTGAGCGCGATGCCCTGCCCGTTCAGCGCCTCGGCCACGGCCTTCGCGGTCGTGGCGAAGTCTTCGTTGTTGACCGCCGCAATATCGGCGATCACCGAGCCGAGGTCCTCGATCTTCGTCAGGTCCAGGTCATCAGCCAGCGTCGCCAGATTGTTGAACCCCTTGACC
The DNA here is from genome assembly GCA_050248865.1 of Thermomicrobiales bacterium. Taxonomy (GTDB): domain Bacteria; phylum Chloroflexota; class Chloroflexia; order Thermomicrobiales; family UBA6265; genus JAHBVL01. Next base: position 6,119 of record JBFWRO010000054.1, read on the forward strand.
AGATCCGACTCGCCGAACAGCGTCGAGCCTCCCAGAGCCCCGATCAGATCGTTGATCCCTTCGGCGCTTTCACCGAACACCCGCCCCATCTTGTCCAGCTCGATCTGGTGGTCTCGGTAGCTCCTCCCGATGAACGCGACCCCGCCGCCGATCGCCAGCAGCGCTTCCGCAGACTGCCGGATCACGTCGGTCGCCAGCGCTGAGAGCTTTTCTTCGAGCTCCGCCAGATCAGTTGCCGTGTCCTCTGCTGAAAGGGCGAGATCCTCGATCTTCCCCGCCGTATCCCCTGCTGCATCCCCGACGTTTCTGAGGACTGGACTGACCTCGTCAGTGCCGATCAGACGGATCAGAACATCCCGTGCCATAGCGCTACACTCCTGTCCAGAGAGGAGGAATTAGCATGCGTCGCATCGCCCTTGCCGCCGCCATCATTTCGGTCATCACTGGTGTGGCCCTCGTTGCCCCGGGAGCCGGGCAGGATCGCTCCGAAGAGCGCCTCAGCGCCCTTGAGACGCGGGTTGCCGTTCTCGAAACCACCGTCGCCGGACCGGAAGTCGTGCTTCCGGCAGGAGAAGTGCACCAGCTGCTGGGTTCGCTCATCCTCGATGGCGATGTCGTGGAGTTCCGCAACACGGAGATGTTCTGCGGCCATGGTTGGCAGGACCTGGTCATCACCATCTCGGACGCGGATGGCGCTGTCATCGCGTCTGGCCTCCTCGACATCGGGGAACCGCTTGGCAATGACTGCAACATCGGATTCGAGATCGAAGAAATTCCTTCGGTCGATCAATATGTGCTGAGTATTCGCGAAGATTTTTGGGCGTTCTCATATAAGGACCTCGAAGCCCGGAACTGGATCGTGGAACTTGTGATCGACTCCTGATCACCCTGTCGATTGACTGTCCACAGCCTGGTAGTGCCGCCGGAACCGGCTCAACTCCTCCCCAAATACCCGGTTCAGTGTCGTCACTTCGTGGCAACGGTCCGCTTCCCACCAGTCGAACTCCCACCACCTAAGCGACGCAGTATCAATCTGCATCGCTTCCCACAGATCCGGCGGCGGGGTCGGCCACCGGATCAGTCCGGCACTTCCCTCGGCCCCTCCGTCTCGCCGTCGCTCGCAGTCGGAGTAGGCCCGTGCGAATCGCCTGGTGGCGCCGATGACTTCGTCAAGCCTTTTCCCGTTGCATAGGCCGTCTCCACCGTTCTGATCACCCACTGAGCCATGGCTGGCGTGATGACATCGAACGTCGACGCTCCGGCCACACAGGGCGGTGGCGCAGGTTCCGGTTCTTCCGTCGTCCCTGCCAGGTAGACGTTCCATGCGCGCACATATGGGGCGGTCAGCTCCCACCTGAAGCGATCGAGCCGGTCGATCCTGTCGGTGAGTTCCATCTCGATCGCCTTGGTGAGCTCCCTGCGCTCCTGGCGCTCCTCCAGGCTCGGCGACGAAGAGTCAGACTCTCGCAGTTCCGCCAGCCTGGCGTTAGCCGCCTCCGCCGCGCCCATTCGGTCTCTCGCCACCTCTGCCAGTGCCTCCCGGTATTCCCGCAGCTCCGCATTCGTCAGGTTTACCCGCACCTCGATGGCAAACCCCGCGAAGTTGCATCCCTCCGGCGCCTCGATCCACTCATACCGCTCCCGCGGCACAAACGGAATCTTCCTCACCGGCATCCCCAGTTCCATCTCACTACCCCCTGGTCAAACTGCAACGCCCGCTCCGCTATTTCATCCCGTAGATGCCGGCCCTGTGCCGGCCCATCCTCCCGCCGCAGAGGACCTTTGGCCCTTCCCGCCCTTCTCCTTATCCTGAGCCTGCCGGGGGATCTCCCGCCGCAGCGGCGCTATCTCCCATTTCCAATTTCCCTCTTCCCTTTTCCTATTCCCCATTGCCCATTGCCCGCCGTCACGGCAACACCCCCACCGCATTCACCGTGTTCACCCGGAACATCACATCTTCATCGATATCCCAGAACCCCTGCATCCCCATCGTCATGATCAGGTTCCCGTCCCGGTCCCCTTCGCTCCACGAATTCCAGTATCCGGAGACATCGAGCTGGAACAGCTTCCGCACCGCGTCATGGATCACCGACCCCTCCCGCTCCAGCCGAATCTTCCGCAGCACCGGTTCGTCGCTCCGGTAATTGGCAAACTCCGCATCGTTGTCGAATTCCATCGTCACCTGCGATGCGATCCGCAGCTTCCGGCGCCCCACAGCGCCCGGAGTGCAGGTCTTCTCATCCTCGGCGAAGGCTTTGAAGTGCCGGTTTATCTGGATCGTGGTCGAGGTCGAGATCAGCCCCGCCACCAGCTGCGTGTCCCCGAAGGTGTCTCCCTCGTCATCGATGTAAATCTTTGTTCCCCGCGCCTTGATCACCTCGGTCGATCGCTGCGGGATCGCCGTTGTGAAGCTCCCGATCGACTCCCAGTTCAGCCCCAGCAGATCGGCGTCGATCATCCAGCCCGACTCCGAGTCGTTGTCGGAGTTCATCCGGAAGGTCATGCTGTTCGCCATGACCTGGTTGGTTTCGTACGGATTGCCCGGTTCGTTATGTTCGAAGGTGAAGCTCGCCAGGGTGTCGTTTTCGATGTCCGGTTCGAACAGGCGGCTGTACGCCGCCGGCGACCCGCCATCGGTCACCCCGTTGCTGAGCGCCCCGTCGATCGAGAACAGGCACCACCAGGGGAGGTCTTCGAACGTCCCGATGTCGACCGCCTTGAAGCCGATCTTCTCCCGACCGTAGCTCGGTCGCCGGTCCCCCACGTAGGTTCCGGAGGTATCAGTGAATTCCTGTAGTGCCCTGCCATAGGTTTTGGTCAGGGTGGCGTACACCCGTCGGGTCGGCGTTACCCCGCTTCCGATGACCGACTCCCGCCCAGCGTGTATCCGCTGCAGAATCTTCTCGTTGGTCCCCATTGGAGGCCCGGCCCTTCGTTAGCCCTGGCCTGCATGAGGCGCCCGCCGTTTCCCGCACAGGGGTGACCCTAGTCCTTCAGCTCGAATGTCCGGCGTCGCTTGCATCGGGGGCAGAATCCCTCGATCAGGCCGCGCGTATCGTTCGACACTCTGATCAGCAGTGCACCGCATCCTCGCTGACTGCACCGCAGCTCGATGAGCTCGCTCTCCATCACCCTGCGACCCAGACGGTCAGCGGTCAGGATCTGGACCGTTGTCGCCATCTCCCGAACCCCCTGCCTCAACTGCTGCTGCGTTCTTTCTTCGCCTGCGCTTACTCGGATTAGGACCCTCGGAGGTCGCTGTCCCGGACCCACTAGCGTCACTATCCCCACCAGATTCTGCTGTTTCCGGCATCTGGTCACCGTTGTGCAGCACGTCGAGCTCGGCTGGTCCATCGCGAGTTGTCTCGCCCCTCGAGACCCTCGCTGTTTCGTCTGATTCGCCAGCGGACCCGGTCACGTCTTGATCGCCCGGCAACACCCGCACATACAGCCGCCGACCCGCTCCGGACTCCAGAATCTCCCGCTGCTGGGTCGTCAGTTCCGCGACATCCTCATCGGTCAGATCACGCGGTGGTAACCCGCGCCGCCCGGGGAACCACTCCTGCCACCCCCGCTCACCTGGGTTCCGTACACCTTGCCATCGGTACCTCACGCCCATATGGTGTTCTCCTTCTCCTTCAGCCGGATTACCAGCGACGCTCCCGCGTACATCTGGGCATGCCACGCCAGCACTCCCGCCGATCCCGTCGGCTCCGCGAAGCTCAGACCGTAGGTCACCTCCGCCAGCGCCTCATCGGCCGCCAGATGCCGGAAGAGCTCCTGCGGGATGTCCCACATCAGCGCCGACACCTCGTACTCGATGTCATCAGGAAATCCCTCGTGAAACCAGTTGATCGTCACCGGCAGCACCCACGTCGTCACATTGCTGGCTTGAGCCAGGAAGCTGTCGGGCTGGATCCCCACGAACGGGCACCAGTCCGCTCCCACCAACTCTTCTGGCATCGGCAGAAACACGCGCGAAACCCCGACATCCCGGAAGGTCGTCAGAGTCGACTTCAATGCCAGCAGCTGCGCCGAAAAGCTCATGCTCTTCCCTCGATCGCATCGAGAAGCTCTGCTTCCAGTCCTTGCATCTCCCGGTAGATCACCGGCGTCGCCTGCACAAGACCGCGGGTATGAAAGTGCTGAGCGGGAGAGGGCCCGACCCGGGCCGCAAACACGACCTGTCCTCCTGCTTCGAACCGCAGCGCTCTGGCGTTCTTCGGACCAAACCCCTTGCGCCCATGCTCGAGCGCGACCGGATAGGGAAACGGGTTGGGCCCATC
>JBFWRO010000055.1:0-10349 GCA_050248865.1 Thermomicrobiales bacterium
AAGTTCCTCAGCGACACCTGCGGCGAACTCGGGATGAGCATTCAAGCCAGTGCCGACGGCGGTGCCGCCAATTGCCAGCTCCGCCAATCGCGGCAGGGTCGAATCGAGGCGCTCTCTGGCGGTTCCCACCTGGGCCGCCCATCCGGCGACCGCCTGTCCCATGCGCACGGGTGTGGCGTCCATGAGGTGGGTCCGCCCGGTCTTGACAATACTCATGAGCTCTACCGCACGCCGGTCGAGCGTCAATTGCAGATCTTCCATCGCCGGCAAAAGGTCTTCCGCAACCTGCAGAAAAGCCGCGACGTGGATCGCGGTGGGAATCACATCGTTGCTGCTCTGACACATGTTGACGTCGTCATTAGGATGAACCGGCCTCCCACCACCGGCGATCTGTGCCGCCCGGGAAGCGATCACCTCGTTCGCATTCATATTCGTCGATGTGCCTGACCCGGTCTGGAAAATGTCGATGGGAAACTCGTCGTCCCACACTCCCCGCTCGACTTCCGCGGCAGCCTGACTGATGAGCGTGACTTTCTCGTCCGGCAAAAGTCCGAGTTTGCCATTGGTCATCGCGCAGGCGCCCTTGATCATGCCCAGCGCCCGCAGGAACGAGCGGGAGAACCGCAGCTCACTGATTGGGAAATTGATCACGGCCCTTGCCGTAGACGCCCCATACAGTGCTTCGGCGGGAACCTGCATCTCGCCCATGCTGTCCCGTTCGGTCCGCGTCTCCTGTGCCATCTGTCACTCCTGCAATCATCCCGGACACTGTCTTCGATACGCCGCGATTCTAACCGTTGCGCATCTTTTGGCCACTGCGCAGGTCGCTCATCGCGAACATGTGCGAAGACCCGTCACAAACGCAAACAGCGGACCGTTTTTCGATCCGCTGTTTGCCTCGGTGAGATTGCCGGAGATCAGCCCATATGCGTTGTGTGAACAGGCTCGACGACCATGACAATGCGATGGTCACCAGGGGTGTGCCATGGATAGACATCCACACCCATGTACTTCCTGGCCATTGCATTGATGAAGGCATTTTCCGGGTCGTCCTCGACTTTCACGACGGTGCCCCGAATTTCGAGATAGCGGAATGGGTTTTCCGGATCGACAATCGAAACCGCGATCCGCGGATCCTGCGCGAGGTTTTTGGCCTTCTGCCGGGTCGTTGTCTGGCTGAATCGAAGCTGTTTTCCGTCCCAGCCAAACCAGACCGGGTTGACTTGCGGTTCTCCCTGCGGACCCTTGGTCGCGACGTGGGCCAGCGCAGTCGAATTGAGAAGTTCCAGATACTGTTCCGAGATTGTGGACATACGGGTAGGTGCTCCTGTTGACGTGTCGATCGGTAACTAGCTTACCATTTGTAACAGGATAACACAAAAGAAGAAATGCACCCAGGTGGCGTAGGGTCTACACGCTCGCGCCGGAACCCACTACGTCACGTTCAGGCGGTCGGTAGTTCGGCGACTGATGACGGAAATAGGTGTCATACAATTCGGCGTAATGGCCGCCGGCGGCCATCAGCTCGTTGTGCGAACCTTCTTCCACGATCGATCCACTTTGCATCACGATGATCCGGTCGGCGTGGCGCACAGTCACCAGGCGATGTGCAATCACGATGGCTGTTCGGCCCTCGAGTACTTCATCGAGACCCTCCTGAATCTGCGCCTCGGTCAACGGATCGACGCTCGCCGTCGCTTCGTCCAGGATCACCACCGATGGATCCTGGAGCAGCAGTCTGGCCAGGGCGACGAGTTGACGCTGTCCCATCGACAATCCCCTGCCCTGCTCGCCCACCGGAGATCGCAGCCCCTGCGGCAACACGTCGATCCAGTCTCCGCCGGCGATCCTCCGCGCGGCCAGTTCGACCTCAGCGTCGCTGGCGTCAGGTCGTGGATAGCGAATGTTGTCGGCGATCGTTCCCGAAAAGAGGAAGGGCGTTTGCGGAACGATTCCCAGATGACGCCGAAGCTGTCGCAGATCGAGCGAACGGATCGAACGGCCGTCGATCCGGATCACGCCACCCTGAAACTCGTAGAAGCGAGCGATCAGTTTGCCAAGCGTCGACTTACCCGCGCCGGTGTGGCCAACAAGCGCGATGGTCTCACCGGCTTTGACGGACAGGTCGAATCCCTTGAGAACTGGCGTGCCCTCGACATACGCGAAGTCGACATCCTCGAATTCGATAGCGCCAGTCAGCGATTCCACCGGCGCCTCCATCTCCTGGATGACCCGCGGCGTGTCGTCGATCAGCGCGAAGACGCGCTCAGCGGCCGAGAGACCTTGCTGGAACTGACTCCAGAATGAGGCAATGCTCGTCAGGGGAAACCAGAACAGCATCACGCTGAGCAGAAAGAGATACCAGTCGCCGGCATCCAGACGACCATCGACAACGCCCAGTCCTCCCCCATAGAGGACCATCACCGTGCCTATCCCGGCCACAGTGAAAAGGATCGGGAAGATTCCGCTGAAGATGAAACCCTGCCGCAGCGTGACGCGATACGCCTGATCGGTGACACCCAGAAACTCGTCGTAGATTTTCGCTTCCTGCCGGAAATTCTTGGCCACCGCGATGCCACGCATCGTCTCCTGCACGGTGCGATTGACGTTGGACATGGCCCGCTGCGCTCCTCTGGTGCATTCACGGGCGATTCGCCGGAAAGCAAGTGCGATCGCGGTGATCACGGGAGCCATCGCCAGCGTGATCAGGGCCAGGCGCCAGTCGCGATAGAAGAGCACTGCCGTGATGAACACCAGCATCAGAACCTGGCTCGCCAGATTCATCGTCAGCGTGACGACGTTGGCAAATTCCTCGGTATCGCTTGTCACGCGGCTAACGATCCGCCCCGACTGGTGCTCGTCGAAGAACGACATGTCTCGCCGCATCACCGCCCGGAAGACATCGAGACGCAGGCGACGCACGACGTCGCCGACGATGCGCGCAGACGCCGACTGGCGGACGAAATTGAAGCTCCAGGCGAGGACACCGGCGATCAGAAACGCTGCCACCAGCAACTTGGTGTCTCTGCCAAACGAGACACCTTCCTCCTCGATTCTGTCGACTCCCAGGGAGAGAAGGACTGGCAACGCGGCGTCGAGCAACGAGTTGAGAACGACCATGACCACGACCAGCGCCATGCCCGCCGCGTCAGGCCGGAAGTAGCCGACGATCCGCGTCAGCAATCCACGATCGTCGTAAGTACGGTCGTAGGATTCGGCCTCCAGGCCGTCCATCAGAAAACCCATCGATCACCCTTTCGCCGGCAATGGCTGATGCCGGCCAGCCGGGAAGTGAGAGTCTACTCGTTCGCTTTTTTTCAAACCGAAGAATGAAGTCAGCTGCCGGTTTTTCGGCCGGCGAGAATCGTGTACCTCGCTTCCACTGGAATCGGACCGTTCCGCAAGGCAGCTGCGAGTGCGGCCACTCCCCGGGCATGCGCTTCGGGGGAAATCAGGTGGAGTGATGAGAACGCCTTCATCCGGTACGGCGTGATGTCGGTCACTTTGCGTCTGGTCAGTGTCTGTCGCCGCACGATCTCTGTAAATCCGGCCCGGGAGAGCTCGATTTCCAGCGTATCGATACGCGGATAGCGGGCAATCTCCGGATCGATCGTCTCCGGGAAGTATCGGGAGAGCGGCACCCGATTCGCGATGTCCTCCTCACTGTCGGTAACGATGACGATCTGCCCTCCCGGCTGGAGAACCCGAAACGCCTCCCCTGCAGCCTTCTCCCGCTCCTTCACGTGGTGAATGACATCGACCGAATACACGAGTGTGAATGTGCCTTCGGCAAACGGAAGCTGTTCGGCTCGTGCACGTGCGATCCGCCTTCCCGCCGGCCCTGCCACCTGCCGGAGCATTTCGATCGAGGGATCGATGCCATACACTCGCGTCGGAAACGTCCCCTCCAGCATCGAGGCGAAGTTGCCAGTGCCAACGCCGATCTCCAGGATCAGCGGCGCGCCGGATGCTCCTGCGAGGTCGCTCAGCAAATTGGCGACGGCGGGATCAGGGCGACGGTTCGCACCATAGTCGGCGGCGAGCTCGTCATAGTCCATCTTTCCGCCAGTCACAAGTATTGTCCTGCCAGTGAGATACTCACGTCCGGGCCCGGCCGTTAGAATCGGGCCGGCTATTGTTTAATCGTGGAGTGGAAGATGCATTTGGTCAAGAGATACCGGCGTGTGATGACCGTTTTCATGTTGGCGCTCGTGGCGACCACCATCGTTTCAGCGGCCCCGTCCCAGGCTCAGGAAGAAACCGATGTCGAAGCCCTGCTGGCGACCAGCGCAACCACCCTGGCCGAGCTCGATTCGTTTCATTTCCTGATCACCACTCCGGTGGGAAAGACGCTGATGCTCGGCGAGGCAGAGCTGACGTCGATCGAGGGCGACGTCGTGCGGCCCATGTCCTTTCAGGCACAGTTCACGGTCGGTGTGGGATTTGCGTCCCTGACGCTCGAAGCCGTCGGCATCGATGACCAGCTCTGGGTGTCGAATCCCATGGCCGGAGGCGAGTTCATGCTGCTCGAGGGCGTGGAAGGTCAGGAACTTCCGCCGTTGACCCTCCTCAATCCCGATCAGCTCATTCAGCAGGCTGTCAGTCTGATCGAAGAACCGGCAATCACCGGCAGCGACGATCTCGGCGGCGTGCAGACAACCGTTGTGACCGGCAGCTTCGATCCGGGCAGCATAACCTTCGATGGCACCCCGGTGGTCGAAGACGTCACCGGGGACCTCGACCCCCTTCAGGTGACGCTCTGGATCGACCCGGAAAACCGGGTCGTGCAAGCCGAGTTCGCCGGGGCGCTGCTTCCCTGGGAGCAGGGCAAAGGCCGGATCGTCCGACGCATCGAGCTTTCCGGATTCGATTTGGTTCCGGCGATCGACGTCCCGCACACGGCAGGCTGAGTGAGCCGGCTGGATCTCCAGAGAGTGTCACGTCGTGATGGAGCTGGTGATCGTTTGTGAAGTCTGAGTTTCGGGTCGAAGGAAAATCAGGGGTTTCGACGTCCTCTCCGGCTCGCTGGATCTGGACGCAAATCTGGCGGAACAAGGTCTTTGTCATCGCCGGTATCGGCGGCGTCGTCCTGCACACGGTGCTCGGCAGTCTGGTCCCTGTCTTCGTCGGCAACGCCTTCGACGCCGTCATGGAGTCCCCGCCCGACCGCCGCGAGCTTGGCCTCATCGCCCTGACCGTCCTGGTGATCGTTTTGCTGCGCGGTGGATTCGACCTGATCGGTTCCCTGTCTTTCGAGGTCATCGCCAAGCGCCTCGAACGGGACGCCCGTGACGAGCTCTACATCAGCCTGCTGGGGAAGAGCCAGACTTTTCACAACCGGCAGTCTGTTGGCGATCTGATGGCCAGAGCAGCCAATGACGTCCGCCAGCTCAATGCGATGGTCAATCCCGGCCTGTCCCTGATCATCGATTCGTTCACGGGTCTGGTCATACCCATCGTGGCCATTGGCCTGATCGACTGGCGCCTGCTCGGACCACCCCTGGTTTTCGTGGTCTTTTTTCTGATCGCCCTTCGTCACTACATGAAGCAGCTCAAGCCGGTGTCCAACGAGATGCGCCAGTCGTTTGGCGCGATGAACAGCGAGCTGCAGGAGTCGATCAGCGGCATCGAAGTCGTCAAATCGACGGCTCAGGAAGCACAGGAAGAGCAAACCTTCGAACTACTGGCGACCAACTACCGCAATGCCATGGTCAGGCAAGGCGCCGTGCAGGCCCGCTACCTGCCAACGTTGCTCCTCGCTGTGGCCAATGCGGCGGCTTTTTTGCTCGGTCTGTACCTCGTCAGCGAGAATGAGATCAGCCTCGGCACAATGGTCACCTACTTCGGGCTGATGTTCCTCCTCCGATTTCCCACATTTATCTCAATCTTCACTTTTTCGCTGGTCCAGATCGGGCTCGCCAGTGCCCGCAGAATCATCGAGCTGATCGACGAGGAAACCGAAATGGATGAGAATCCTGCCGGTCACACCGGCTCGATTGCCGGAGAGATCCGCTTTGAGCATGTTTCCCTCTCCTACGCTGGCGAGCAAGTCCTGGCAGATGTCAGCTTTCACGTGCAGCCGGGCGAGACCGTCGCCATCGTCGGCGAAACCGGCTCCGGCAAGAGCACGGTCACCAAGCTGGTCAATCGTATTTACGACGCCGAGTCGGGCCGCATCCTGATCGACGGTATCGACGTTCGGGACTGGAACCTCGACGCCCTGAGATCGCAAATCTCCACCATCGAGCAGGATATCGTGCTCTTTTCCCGCCCAGTTGCCGAGAACATCGGCTTCAGCCTCGGACAACAGACAAGTCAGGAGGCGGTCGAGCGCGCGGCCCGCGACGCCCAGGCCGACGCCTTCATCCGGGCGTTGCCGGACGGGTATCAAACGATCATCGGTGAACGCGGCGTCACGCTTTCCGGCGGACAGCGCCAGCGATTGGCGATCGCCAGAGCCTTGCTCACGGATCCTCGCATCCTGATCATCGACGACTCCACCAGCGCCATCGACAGCGCCACCGAGGACCAGATTCAGCGGGCGATTCGGCGCGTGCTCGAGGGCCGCACCACGCTGCTCATAACCCATCGCCTCTCCCAGATACGCTGGGCGGACAAGGTGCTCGTTCTGCGGAAAGGGAGGATCATCGACTTTGGCACGCACGACGAGCTCATGCAGCGCTGCCCGCTCTATCAGCGCATCTTCGCCCACTATGACGACGAGCCCGTGGCAGCGCCACTGGGGGAACCAGCCCCGGTCTCCTGACAGTCTCCCTCCGGGTCTCGACGATCCCCCAACTTGGCCCATTCTCTCCGTTCGCGAAAAATGCCTGACGCGGCCGTAAGATGACGCCCGAAAGTTCGTGACCCGACACCGGAGGTTTGCCCGACCGCTATGTGCGCATCGCCCGACCGCCCAAACCTGCTCCTGATCATGTCCGATGAGCACGCGCCACAGTTCGCCGGCTTCCACGGGCATCCGATTGTCAAAACCCCCCATCTCGACCGGCTGGCGGCCGGCGGAGTGGTCTTCGACAACGCCTATTGCAACTCCCCGATCTGCTCGCCCTCCCGCATGTCGTTCATGACCGGCAAATACGTCCACCATATCGACTTGTTCGACAACTCGACTGCCTTGAGCTCCGACGAGCCGACCTGGGCCCACCGTATGCGGTCGGTCGGCTACGACGTCGTGCTTGCCGGCAAGCAGCATTTCATCGGACCGGACCAGCTGCACGGATTCCGCGCCCAACTGGCCAGAGATTTGCATTCGGACATCGCCCACGAGCTCTATCTGTGGAGCGATGGCATCACCGACGCTGCGACGCCCTGGAAACACATGGAACGAGCAGGTCCGGGCAGTACGCCGGAGCTCGATGCCGACGACCAGGCCGAGGAGGCCGCGCTGGCCTACCTGCGGGACCCCGAACGGCGCGCCCAGCCATGGGCATTGACTGCATCGTTCATCGCGCCGCATTTCCCGTTCATCGTGCCGCAGGAGTATTGGGACATGTATCCGGTCGACGACATCGACCTGCCCCGTTACGTGCCTGGTTCGGTCGACGATCAGCACCCCGTCTATCAGCGCATGCGGCGCATGTTCGGATTGATCGACTTTCCGGAAGACACCGTGCGCCGCGCCCGCGCCGGCTACTACGCGCTCATCACCTGGTTCGATGACAAAGTCGGGCGGTTGCTCGCCGCCCTCGACGAAACAGGACAGCGAGAGAACACCATCGTCATCTACATCAGCGACCATGGCGAAATGGCCGGCGAATACGGCATGTGGCGAAAATCGAACTTCCGCGAACACGCCTCGCGTATCCCCATGGTCATTTCCTGGCCGGGCCAACTCGAGGGCGGACGCCGCATTACCGAGGTAACCTCATTGATCGATCTCGTGCCAAGCATGCTCGAATTGACCGGCGCGCCCATCGACGACACCCTCGACGGTCACTCGTTCCTCCCACTCCTCATGGGCGACCTCGACGGCCCCTGGAAGAATGAAGCCTTCTGCGAGTACCTCGCCCACGGCGTGGCCCGGCCGATGGCCATGCTGCGACAGGGCCGCTTCAAGCTGAACTTCAGTCTCGACGACCCCGTGGAGCTCTTCGATCTCGAAACCGACCCGGATGAGCGCCTGGACCTCTCCAGCGATCCGTCATACGCCGTCGTTCGCGAAGCGTTGCGGTCTCGCCTGCTGGAGCACTGGGACCCCATCTCCCTCGAACAACGCGTCCGCCAGAGCCAGCAGGCCCGCAGGCTAATCGCGTCCGCCCTGCCGCCACCCGCCGCGTATCACTGAGCGTGGGGGCGCAGATCGCAAATCGAGGCGCGCAATAGGTGGAATGTAGATCGCAGGCCGAAGACGGCAGGTCGCTGGCGGCAGAGAGTGGTCATGCCGAGCAAGGCCGGAGGATCGCTTGTACTCCCAACCGTCATCCCGATCCTATTCGAGGGATCTCTCGCACTCCCAACCGTCATCCCGAGCGAAGCCGGGGAATCGCTCGCACTCCCGATTGTCATCCCGAGCGAAGCCGAGGGATCTCTCGTTGGGGAAGGGCCGCGCATCCAACAACGACCACTCCAACCTGCCCGGAGTTGAACCCCCGCGCATCCTAGCCCCGGCCCTGTGCCGGGAGCCCCCCGGTAGTCCGTTTCAACGGACTTCGCCTTCTCAGCCTGGCAATTCATTGCCGGGCGGCAGAGAAGGCAACTCCTGACCCACCCGCCAAGGTCATCGACCGATCTCCTCTGTCATCCCGGCAAGTTCATCTGCGCCCCGATTTGCCTCGCATACGTTCTCACGGTCGGACTACACTGACACCATGATTCCAGCGGAGTTTGTGCACAAGTGGACACACCTGCACCTGACCGAAAAGGCCGGGGCGCACTCCTGGTTCATCGACCTTTGCGCGATGCTCGACATGCCCTTCCCTGGTCAGCAGGGACACGACTACATTTTCGAGCAGTCTGCGGCAAAGCTGTCCGGCGGAACCGGCTGGGCGGATGTCTGGTATCGCGGCCACTTCGCCCGGGAGTTCAAGGGTCGTGCCGAGAATCTGGACAAGGCCTACCAGCAGCTGAAGAACTATGCCGAAGCGCTGGAGAATCCTCCCCTGCTGGTGGTTAGCGACTTCGACCGCGTCATCGTGCACACCAACTTCACCAACGCCCCGCGCCGGGTCCATCGCATTCCGTTGGCCGAAATCGGGCAGGAAGAACATCTTAAAACCCTCAAAGCGCTGTGGGAAGACCCGGATGCGTTGAAGCCCGGTTACACGCCGGAGGAAGTCACTGCCGCCGCCGCCAACCAGCTAGGCGCGCTGGCGCTGGCGCTGCGTGACCGTGGCGTCGAACCGCACCGGGCGGCGCATTTCACGGTCGAGCTCCTCTTCTGCTTTTTCGCCGAAGACATCGGACTTCTGCCGAAAGGACTCTTCACCCAACTGCTCGATTTCGGGTCGAAGGCGGAGGTTCCCTTCAACCAGGAGCTCGAAAAGCTGCTGAACATCATGCGGGACGGTGGCTACTACAACCTCCATACCATCCCACGCTTTAACGGCGGCTTGTTCGACGAAATCGTCGTCGAGCCGCTGAACGTGAACGACATTCGCTCGTTGCGGCAGATATCCGGTCTCGACTGGGGACGCGTCGAACCGGCCATTTTCGGCACGCTCTTCGAGCGCTCGCTCGACCCGGGGCGACGTTCGCAGCTGGGGGCGCATTACACCGGCGTGAATGACATTGAACGGGTCGTCGAGCCGGTCGTGATGGTTCCGTTGCGGCGACGCTGGGAAGAGGTACAGAAGACTGCCGAACCGATTGCCGCAGAGTGGAAAGCGGCTTCGATCAAAGGTGCCACGGCTCAATCCAACCGGCAACGCGAAGCCTTCCGCAAGGTTATCGACGGCTTTCTGGCCGAGTTGAAGGCGGTGACGATTCTCGACCCTGCCTGCGGCAGCGGCAATTTTCTCTATGTGGCGCTGCGAAAACTGATGGACTTGGAAAAAGAGGTGATTGGATATGCGGCGGGGAAGGGTCTTCCTCGTATGTTCCCGACCATCGAACCGGACCAGATGTTGGGATTGGAAATCAACGAATATGCAGTTGAGATCACCCGCACCGTTGTTTGGATTGGGTTCCTGCAATGGCGCATCCAGAACGGCTTCGGCTACAGCGACCCTGTGCTCAAACCCCTCGACACCATCCGCCTGCAGGACGCCCTCCTCGACCTCTCCGATCCCGAGCAACCGAAAGAAGCAGTCTGGCCTGCGGCGGATTACATCATCGGCAATCCGCCGTTTCTTGGGGCGAAGAAGCTGCGATCTGAACTTGGTGACGAGTAC
>JBFWRO010000056.1:0-10281 GCA_050248865.1 Thermomicrobiales bacterium
GCGATCATGGCGACCGCTGGCGCTGGTCCAAAGAAGCACCGGTACGTGAGCACACTCATTGCGTCGGTCGCGGCACTGACCATGGCCATCGCCGCAGGGTCGATTGGCGCTCTGCTGGGAATCATTCCAGGCGAGCTCGTCACGACGCTCGCCAGCCTGGCGCTCCTGGTTGCGCTGCTCGATGCACTGCGCAAGACGATCTCGAGTGCGTTTCCGATGAGTGGGTTTGTGGCAATGATGGTGGCTTCCTCATCGATGAGTCTGCTCGGGCTGGGGTCAGCCCTGTGGGGATTCGCGATCGGCATTGCGATTTCGATCGTGATCGAGAGAAAAGCGGCCGTACAGCAGCCTGGCCCCGTCGCGGGCGCCCAGGCCAGATAAGGCAATTGAACGGCGGTTCGACACCGGAAAGGAGGACGATGCCAAAAACAAGAGCGCTCAGCGCGCGGGACACAAGGGGCTCCAGCGATCTGACTGACTGGAGAACCGACCCGCAATCGGTCAGGTAATGGGATACCGTGAATCTGATTGAACAGAAGGATGAAGAAGACCATGTCGACGACACAGTTTCAGCCAATTGGGTATGAGTCGATCGCCCTGCACGGAGGTCAGGAGGTAGATCCGGTCACGAAATCACGCGCGGTGCCGCTGTATCAGACCACCTCGTATGTATTCGACAGCACGGAGCACGCCCAGAATCTGTTCGGATTGAAGCAATTTGGCAACATCTACTCGCGGATCATGAACCCGACGACCGACGTGCTCGAAAAGCGGCTCGCGGCACTCGATGGCGGGGTTGGCGCGCTGGCCTTTGCCTCTGGCCAGGCTGCGGAGACCATGGCGATCCTGAACCTCGCCGGAGCGGGTGATGAGATCGTCTCGACCACGAGTCTCTACGGCGGTACCTACAATCTCTTCCACTACACCCTCCCCAAGATGGGGATCACGGTTCGCTTTGTCGACGCCGATCCTGAGGCCGTCGCCGGCGCGATCAACGAACGGACCAGGGCGGTCTTTTCCGAGACAGTCGGAAACCCCGACCTGAAGACACTCGATATCGAGGCCGTCGCCAATGTCGCTCATGCGGCGGGAGTGCCGCTGATTGTCGACAACACGCTGCCGACCTCGTTTCTCATCCGGCCGCTTGATTTCGGCGCCGACATCGTCGTCTATTCGACAACGAAATTCATCGGCGGACACGGTGCGTCGATTGGTGGCGCGGTGGTCGATGGCGGCTCGTTCGACTGGGCGGCATCGGGTCGCTTCCCGGAGTTCACCGAACCCGACCCCAGCTACAACGGCCTCGTCTACAACGATGTCTTCAATGCGGCCAACTTTGGCGCCAACATTCAGTACATCATCAAGCTCCGCGTGCAGCTGCTGCGCGATATCGGTGCGGCGATGAGCCCGTTCAACGCGTGGACGTTCCTGCAGGGGATCGAGACGCTGCCGCTGAGAATGGAGCGCCATAGCCAGAATGCCTCTTCCGTGACGCGCTTCCTGGGCGAACACCCCAAGGTTTCCTGGGTGAACTATCCCGGCCTGCCCTCGCATCCGACGTACAAGGCGGCCTCCCGATACCATCGACAGGGTCTCTACGGCGCGATTCTCGGTTTCGGCATTCGCGGGGGCGCGGAAGCCGGCACGCGCTTCATCGACAACCTGAAGCTCTTCTCCCACCTGGCGAATGTCGGCGATGCCAAGTCGCTGGCCATTCATCCCGCCACGACGACACACTCGCAGCTCTCCCCGGAAGAGCAGGTGGCCACTGGAGTGACGCCCGACTATGTGCGGCTGTCGGTGGGCATCGAGTCGATCGGCGACATTCTGGATGACCTCGACCAGGCGCTGGCGGCTGCGTAGATTCGACGCCTGGGCCGGTACTTCGTGCTGGCCCAGGCAAATATTTCAGACATATCTGGTTCGAACTATGTGCTTACCTTACGTATCGATGAAATGGAGATAGTGAAATGACATATGTTGCATCTGCCCGAAGTGAATGGCCTTTTGTCATTGGCGCGAATTGCCCGCCGGCCGACGCATTTGACTGTGAAGAACGACTTTTCGACCGGTTCCGGCGACCGGTGGTGGGGCTGCTCCTGGCAGGATTCGTCATCGCCGGATTCCTCAGCATCCTGATCGAGGGGGCATCCGCGGTTCGCGGAGATTCCCTGACACTCGACCAACGAGCCAGTGTGATGACCGCCACTGACGTCGGCACGATGGTGTTCGCCGGTGGCGACGACGCTCTGCTCGAAGCGTTCGTGGCCGACGATGCCTCAGTCCAGTTTCCCGGCGGTCGCCTGCAGGGCCCTGAGGGCGTCGCCCAGCTGTCCGGTTTCATTGCCGGCGGGCGAGACAATCGAGCGTTTTCGCTGCAGTTCGCACGCGTGGAGGCCAATACCGTCGTGCTGAACTGGCGACTGGAAGGCCCGATCGCCCCAGGGTATCTGATCTGGTACCCGGTCCCTGAGGGGAGCGCCATCGCGGGTGAACTGACGTTCGAGGTTGCCGGAGGCGAGGTCGTCGATCTGGAGATGGCCGTCCTTTCGTAACCGTGGATCTGGTCGACCTTTCATGCGGACGGGCTGGCACTTCGCCAGCCCGTTTCGCGTGTGTCGGTGATAATCCACCGCAACGCGTTCTCCGCCAGAAAGGACACTCGATGAAGCTTGGACTCGGGCTCTACCGGCAAATGCTCACGCAGGACAACTTTCGGTTCGCCCGGCAGGCCGGGGCAACCCATATCGTCGCCCACCTGACCGACTACTTCGCCAGTGGACCGCGCATTCCCCAGTCGGAGAGCAACGGGACGGGCTGGGGCGCGGCTGGCAGCCCGGTGCCCTGGTCGCGCCCGGAGCTGCAACAACTGAAAGACGCCATTAACGCGGAGGGACTCGAGCTGGGAGCCCTCGAGAACTTCGATCCGGCATTCTGGCACGATGTGTTGCTCGACGGCCCCAGGCGAGACGAGCAGGTCGCCGGTATCCAGCAGCTGATTCGCGATATGGGCGCGGTCGGGATCCCGGTGATGGGCTACAACTTCAGCATCGCCAGCGTGTGGGGACATGTCGTGGGCCCTTGGGCGCGGGGCGGGGCCGAATCGGTCGGATTTCACGGACCGGATGGGCCGCAGGAATCCCCGATCCCCAGTGGTCAGGTCTGGAACATGGTGTACGACCCGGAAGCCGCGCCCGGGGTCGTGCCGGATACCTCCCCCGAACAACTCTGGGATCGCTTCACCCGCTTCCTTCAGGATGTGATTCCGGTGGCGGAAGAAGCGGGCGTGCGGCTCGCGGCCCACCCGGACGACCCACCGATGCCCACGCTTCGCGGTCATGCCCGCCTCGTCTACAAACCAGAGCTCTATCAGCGCTTGCTGGACATCTATCCGTCACGCTCGAATGCCCTCGAGTTCTGTCAGGGCACAGTTGCCGAAATGCAGGGCGACATGGATGTGTACGAAGCGGTCGACACCTACAGCAAGCAAGGCGCCATCGGGTACGTGCACTTTCGGAATGTGAAGGGAAAAGTGCCCAAATACCACGAAGTCTTCCTCGACGAAGGGGACGTCGACATGATCGAGTGCCTGCGCATCTACAACCGCAACGGCTACGACGGCGTGATCATCCCCGACCACACCCCCCAGATGACCTGCGCCGCCCCCTGGCACGCCGGCATGGCCTTCGCTCTCGGCTACATGAAAGCGGCCATCACCATGATCGAGGCGGAGTGAGGCAAAGGGCGAAGGGCAAAGGGCAAAGGGCAATGGGCAATAGGCAAGAGCGGCTGGCACTGGGGGTTGGGATGACGAGGCGGTTTCGGATGTGTGTGGTGGAGGGATGTGGACGGCGAGCGTCTGAGGCAGAGGCGGTGGTGAAGGCGCGGGAGGAGGAGCAGGCGATGCGGGAGGAGGCGGTTGGGCGGAATGTGGCGAGGGGGTGGGGGTGAGGAATCGAACCAACGCCGGGTCAGACTCGGGCATGGCGCATGGCGCGGTTGAAGAAGTGGCGGATGGCTTGTTCGCGAGCCTGGCCGTCGCTGAGGATAATGTTTTTCATCTCGGCGTCTTTCTGGAAGAGTCTGATCGCGCCGGCGAAGAAGGCCTCAGAAAAGGCTGAGTAGACGACGTCCTCTGGATTGTTGCGAAGCATCTGGATCATGTTCTCGTCGAGGATCGCGGCATTGACCTGCTCGAAGCGGAGAAAGTCGGCTTCGGTGAATTGGGTGCCATAGCGATCATTGAACGATTTAATGATTTCAGAGAGTGATTTCTGCTCCTCAGCCGTATAGGGTTTGGCCGCGAACTCCTGAATCGCACGCAGTTTTTCGGTGTCGCCCGGACGTAGCGAGGCTTCCCCAGCTTCCTTTTCCTCGATCTTGAAAGCCTGTAGCCGCAGCATCTCGTCAGTAATTTCGATATCAGCGGGTATCTCCCGGTCTGGCAGGAGCTTGATTAACCATGCTCCGTACGAGGAGAGTTTTTCCAGTCCGGGATCTTGCAGGCTGACGACCTGGGCCACAAAGTTGTAGAAACGCCCGTAGCTCTTGAGGAGCTGGCGGAACTCCTCTTGCTTGCCTTCATCCTCTTCGGCCTCGAACCTGGGGACCGCTGCCTTGACGATGCTCTCCAGAATGACCCGATCGTAGGGCGCCAGCGGTCCCTTATAGAAAATCTCGGCGAAGCGGTCGATCTCCTCCCGGTCGAGAATGCCGAACGTGAAGAGTCGGGCCTCGAGCTGATAAATCTGGTTGGGATCAGAGCGCTCCTCGACCTCGGTCACCTCGAAGTACGGCTTGAAGGCTTTCTGGATGTCGGCGATCGAGTTCTGAAAATCGAGAATGAAGGTGGTCCGCTTGTCAGGATGGATGCGGTTCAGCCGGGAGAGTGTTTGCACGGCCTGCAGACCATCGAGCTTTTTGTCGACATACATGGCGCAGAGTTTGGGCTGGTCGAAACCGGTCTGGTATTTCTCGGCCACGATCAGCAGCTGATAGCTCTCACCATCGAACTGTCCCGGCAGCGATTTTTCGGAAAAACCGTTGATCGCAGGCTCGGTCCAGATCTGGCTGTCGACCTTTATCTCGCCGGAGAAGGCAACGAGTGGCCGGATGTCGGAGTAGCCCTGTTGCTCGATGTACTGCTTCATGCCGAAGTAGTACTTCACCGCTGCCTCCCGGCTGGCGGCAACCACCATCCCCTTGGCTTTGCCGTGCATTTCGTGCATGACATGCCGCCGGAAGTGCTCGACCATGACCTCGACTTTCTGAACGATCGCGGTCGGGTGGAGATGAGCGAACTTGGCGACCTTACGATGGGCTTTCTTGGTTTTGAACACTGGGTCGGCGTCGATCGCCTTCTCAAGCTCGTAATAGGCCTGATAGGTCATGTAGTTTTGCAGAACATCGAGAATGAACCTCTCATCGATCGCCTGCCGCATCGAATAGAGGTGGAACGGCCGGGGCATGCCGTCTGACCCAGGTGTGCCGAAGCGCTCCAGCGTCACATTGCGGGGTGTGGCGGTGAAAGCGAAGTAGCTAATGTTTGCCTGCGGGCCACGCGACTTCTGATAGGCGAGGATGATGTCCTCGACATCGTCACTCGACATCTCGCGGGTCAACGCGTCTGAAAGCGACTGCGCCGTTTTGCCTGACTGGCTGCTATGCGCTTCGTCGATGATCAACGCGAATTTGCGATGCGATTGGCCGGAAAGGGTGGCCAGATGCTCGGTACCGAACTTCTGGATCGTGCTGACAATAATCCTGGCGCCGCCTTCGATCGCTTCCCTGAGCTGCTTCGACGTGCCGTCGATCTTCCGCACGACGCCTTTGGTTTGCTCGAACTGCGAAACGGTGTTCTGCAGCTGAGAATCGAGTACTCGCCTGTCGGTGACGATGATCACGGAATCGAAAATGCTCTGATCAAGGTCGTCGTGCAGCTTGATGGCCTGGTGGGCGGTCCAGGCGATGGTGTTCGATTTGCCGGAACCGGCGGAGTGCTGAATCAGATAGTTGTGTCCTGGACCAAAAGCGCGAGCGTGAGTGAAGAGCTTGCGGGTGGCATCGAGCTGCTGGAAACGTGGGAAGATCAGTAACTCGTTGCCAGAATCGTCCTTTTCCAGATGCAGGTAGTTACCCAGAATGGCCAGCCACGTGTCGCGGCCAAAGATCGCTTTCTCGCCGCCGGTGATCGTCACGTAGGACGGTTCGTTCTCGCCTGCGGTGGTTGCAGCGATGATCGGAGAGCCCGGGAGGTCGCGATAGAGATAGGCGATGCGGAACTCTTCTTCGATGTCGGGATTGCCCGCGCCGCCATCTCGGCCCCGATTGAAGGGGAGGAAGGTCGTCGCACCGTTTCGCAATTTGGTGGTCATCGAGACGTTGTCTTCATCTAGGGCGAAGTGGACGAGCGCACCACGCTTGAATGTCAGCAGAGGTTCCCCGGCGGGTGAACGGTCGGTGCGGTACTGCTTTTCGGCGTGTTTGAAGGTGGTGCCGGTGAGAAGATTCTTGACCTCCAGCGTGGCGACGGGGATGCCATTGACGAACAGCACGACATCAATGCAGTTGGCGTTCTTGAGGCTGTATTCAACCTGCCGGATCACGCTGAGAATATTTGCTTCGTACTTCTGAACCAATAGGGGATTGAGACTGGATGCGGGTTTGAAGTAGCAGAGATGGAAATGAAGACCCGGCACCATCTTGATGCCGTTGCGTAGCACATACAGCGTACCGAGGTCTTTCAGATTCTTTTCCAGCTGCTTGAAGAATTCGCTTTCGGCGGACGCGGCGTATTGTGCCTCCAGTTTGCGCCATTCGTCTGGCTGAGTCTGCCGGACAAATCGCAGCACCAGTTCGCGGTCCAGCGCCAGCACCCGGTCGTAGTCGTCGGGCGACCGCTCGATATATGCCTGCCACGCGATCAGACCCTCGACGAGACGATGCTCGACGATGAACTCCTTGTGGATTGCCGATACGTTCAAAGGTTAAGCATCTGCTTTCATCGCCCTGCGCCTGCGATTTGTTCCGAAGTTAATTCAAATCCAGCTTCCTGCAATCGCATTGCCAGCTGGGTTGCGACTTCGCGAACATGCTCATTGAATTCGAGGTAAATGATGCCGCTCGCATCGGAGGGAACTTCAAGCGCACCTTTTCTCAGTATCACAACTCGCTCACGACCTAGGGCGGCCATTACCATTCCCATTTCAAGTATTGCGTTCTGCCGCGCTCTCGGTCGGCGGGCAGCCTCGCCATCTCGCTTGGCGAAGCCATAGTCGTCGGGTGTAAGCAACACAATCCCAAACGATGTTTCTTCGTAAATCTTCTGCTCAAGTGCCTCGATAATTGTCAGTCCGCCACTTGAAGAGTTCTGCAGAATCAGAGGCTGCAATCCAAGGCGGCGCAACACTAGCTCGAGTTCATCCAGCGCTGCGTGATCATGTCCGTGGACCAAGAATATTTTCACTTGAGTGTTGATACTGGTCACACCTAGAGCATGCGAGGCGCCAAGCAATTCCAAGACTCGCGGCTCGAAAGTTTCCCGATTTCTTCCTTGAAACTGCATTGTGCCCGTGCTTGGATACCAATTAAGCACCTCACCGGCGCGGCCCCGAAACTGTCGCATACCTCCCTGTCCGACGGGTTTCCATATACCAGATACTCCGCTAGCCGTCACCGCCTGCTCCAATTCCTCGAACTCTCCAAAATGAGTGCTCAAGATTTTCTCCTTACCTTGAATGACTCGTTGGAGTGCGGCTTTCGGCCGCTTCAACTGTCACGCTAAGTTGTCCGGTCACGGCCGCAGTAATCATGGACGCTCGCTTCTCCATTAGTAGTGATACAAACGATCCTTCGGTCGCTAATTTAGCTGCGTTGGATCCTCCCACTTTCTCGATCAGCTGATCGATGCGGTCGGTTTCGCGGTCGAGGAAGACGGCGATGGCTTTCTGGGTGGCGAGATCTACATGGGGCAACAGTACACGTTTTAGGTTGGCGGTAGAGATGCTTGCCTGATTTATTGCCGGCTTTGCATAAGTGCGTACTTGGCTACGCACGAACGTGGAAGAGAAGCAGTAGTAGAGGAACTTGGGATGCGCATCAGCTAATGGTTTCAGACGGAGTAGGTTCATTCCGGCAAACAGAGGTTCAGCTCCTTCATAAAGAGCGCAGATGCCGATCATTGAAAGGCTATTGATATGCGAAAAAAGGATATCGCCCTGACTTAATCGAAAGCGTTCAAGGTTGGCTGCAGGAGTCACGTATCCAAGTCGCTGATAATCGACGACTCCATTTGAGATCGACTCGATCCTTGTAACTGGCCAAGTATTTTCATCTTTTTCTATTTGCGTAGCGGTGGTGCCATTGAGAATGTCCGCAAAATATCGTCTACACGGTATAAGCGAATACGCCATCACGCAGTCACCATCCGCAGCAACGCCGCTATCTCCGCTTCCAGCTGCCTCAGCTCGGCGTCGATCTCCTCCAGTGGTCGCGGCGGAACGTACTTGTAGAAGTAGCGGTTGAAATTGATCTCGTAGCCGACCCGGCCGACCTGGCCGTCCCGCTCGTCGCGATAGGACTCGTCGACCCAGGCGTCGGGGACGAAGGGAAGAACTTCGCGAGCGATGTAGTCGCGCCAGTTTTCGCCGAGGGGGACGAGCTCGTGGTCGCGGAAGTCGGTGTCGGGTTCGGGGTTGCCTTTGGCGTCGCAGCAGATGTCGGCGTTCTCGTCGCGCTCAGAGAATGCCGTGACGATCGCCTTTTTGACCGGCGAGGATGGTCGGTACCGGATCGCTTTCAGCGCGTTGTCAACCGCATCCTCGAACTGTTTCCGGTTCATGAACCGTTCGGCTGGGATGTGTCGTTCGAGCGCATCCTGGATGAACAGGATTTCCTGCTCGTCGAGCCGTTCGATGGCCCGGTCTTCGGCGAGGCTCTGCAGGCGCTCCTGGGTGACTTCGAAGGCGAGGCGGAGGGGGCGCTCGATGCGGATTTCGCGGTGGCCGAAGTCGGTGGTGGCGAAGATTCGGGAGTGGTCCGCACCCCTCGGCCCCTCCCCCGACATGGCCCTCACCCCCGGCCCCTCTCCCGCGGTCGGGAGAGGGGGGCCGGCTGGTTCGTCGAAAGCGTGGTAGATACGGACGATTTCGTCGCGGGCGGGGTCGGAAATCTGGCGGCGTTTGGAGCCGAGGCTTTTGCGCATCGGTTGCCAAAAGGTTTCGGATGAGGCGTCGATCAGTTGTACGTTGCCGCGGCGTCCGTTCGGTTTGCGGTTGTTGAGGAGCCAGACGTAGGTCTGGATGCCGGTGTTGTAGAAAAGGTCGGTGGGCAGCGCCACTATCGCTTCGACGAGGTCCTGTTCGAGCATCCAGCGGCGGATTTCGCTCTCGCCGGAGCCGGCGCCACCAGTGAAGAGGGGCGAGCCGTTCATGACGATACCGATCCGGCTGCCCTGCTCGTCGTCGCGCATCTTGCTGATCATGTGCAGGAGAAAGAGAAGTTGTCCGTCGGAGACTCGGGGTAGACCGGGGCCGAAACGCCCTTCTATGCCCTTCGTCTGATGCTCGATGCGGATGGGATCCTGGTATTTCTTCCAGTCGACGCCATAGGGTGGATTGGAGAGCATGTAATGGAACTTGCGCTGGGCGTGAGCGTCCTCGGTCAGCGAGTTGCCGAAGGCGATCTGCTCCGGATTGTGACCAGTGACCAGCATATCTGAGGTGCAAATACCGAACGACTCGCCATTCAGCTCCTGCCCGTAGAGCTCGACCCGGATACCGGGGTTGAGGTTCTTCATCGCTTCTTCGGCCAGCGCCAGCATGCCACCGGTGCCGGCGGCAGGGTCGTAGACGGTGCGGATGATCCCCTGCCCGGCCAGGGCGGCTTCGTCGTCGGCCAGGACCAGATCGACGATCAGCCTGATGACTTCGCGCGGGGTGAAGTGCTCTCCGGCGGTTTCGTTGGAGATTTCCGAGAAGCGGCGAATCAGGTCCTCGAAGAGATAGCCCATTTCGATGTTCGAGACACGGTCTGGATGGAGATCGATCTGAGTGAAGCGCTCGAAGACCTGCCAGAGAATCCTACCGTCGTTCAACCGCTTCAACTGTTCGGTGAAGCGGAACTTGTCGAGGAAGATGTCGCGGACATTCGGAGAGAAATTGGTGATGTATTGCACGAGGTTGTCGTGCAGCTGGGCGGGGTCCTGTCCTTTCAGGGTTTCGAAGGTGAATTTGCTGGTGTTGTAGACCTTGATGCCCTTGCCGGAAGCGCCGAAGAGAATCA